>DASQCG010000391.1:0-4944 GCA_035634825.1 Thermomicrobiales bacterium
GTACTGGTTGACGCTGCCCAGATCCGGGAAGTCGTAGCCATCGAGCGACTGCGCGCCAACTGCGCGCCATATCAACTGTCGCTGGAGCTCCCGGATGCCCTGACAAACCATGAGCGCGGCCACCTGGCGGAGTTCGGTATCGGCTCTCTCCTGGCGATCCCCTTCGCGCTTGGTGCGCGAGCGGATGGGCGACTGGGTTTTTGGCTGCGACGTCTGCCAGGATGTCTGCCCATATACCGGGGCCGCGAAGTCCATGTTCGACGAGGCATTTCAACCGGCGACGATTGACAACGCGTTCCCTGCGTTGGCCTGGCTCCTCCGGATGACCGAAGTGGAGTTCCGGGCAACCTATCGAGGCACTGCGGTGCTCCGCACCAGGCGATCGGGTCTCGCACGCAACGCGGCCATCGCGCTGGGAAATATCGGCGACTCGGACGATCTACCAGACCTGAGCGAGGCACTGCGTTCTCACGACCTGCCGCTCGTTCGGGCGCATGTGGCCTGGGCGATCGGCAGAATCGGCGGCCCAGCGGCACGAGCTGAACTCGCTGCCGCCGAGTGCGCTGACCCCGATCCCCACGTCCGGGCAGAGTGCCGATCCGCACTCGATAACGCCGCGTAACGCCCAGTCGCCCCATGGGCCCGGGGTATGATGTGCCGCAAGATGACGGGCGCACCAAGGCATATTGCTGGACAAGTTGATATCGCCGAACGCGCGATCGCCGAGCTCGTACGTGACGCGGTCAAGTCCTGCTACGGCGTCGTCGGCATCGGGTCGACAACTTCGCGACGGTTGCCGGCCAGATTGCCGGGTCCCTGGCACCGCCAGCCGATCGCGATCACGGTGAACGGCGGCCGCATCTCGGTCACGATCCCGATCATCGTCCAGTACGGGACACCAATCGCGACCGTCGCCCGCAATGTCATCCAGACGGTCGACTTCCAGCTTCGCAATTCGCTCGGCCTCGATGTCGAGCGCGTCGACGTCCGTGTATCCGGGCTCAGGCATGAAGCGGCAGACGGGAACCCAGGGCTGTGACGCCCAGCAATATCTGGGATGGAACCGATCTGCTGAATGCCCTTGCCATCTCCGCCGACCTGCTGTCGCAGAACCGGGCCGCGATCGACAGTCTCAACGTCTACCCTGTTCCTGATGGCGACACCGGCACGAATATGAGCCTGACTATGCAGGCCGCGCTCGACGAGGCGAGAGGAAGCAGCGGTCCGAATCCTTCCGTCGCCACGGTTGCCCAGCGCATCGCGTACGGCTCGCTGCTCGGAGCGCGCGGCAATTCTGGCGTGATCTTGTCCCAAATCTACCGTGGCCTCGCCCAGGGTCTCGCCGGGCTCGAGAAAGTTGACGGTCGCGACATCGCCCATGCCTTGCGTTTTGCATCCGACACGGCCTACAAGGCAGTCATGAAGCCGGTCGAAGGGACAATGTTGACGGTGATTCGCGTTGCCGCCGAACGGGCCGAGATTGCCGCGCAGCGCGACCCGTCGCTGATTCCGGTCCTTGATGCCGCCCTCGAAGGCGCGAGAGTGGCCCTGGCCAACACCCCGAACCAGCTGGAAACGTTGCGCCAAGCCGGTGTTGTCGACTCTGGCGGACAGGGCGTCGTGGTCGTCTTGCAAGGGCTCCTCGCTGCCGCGCAGGGCTCAAGCAGGGATCTGGAGCTCGTCCAGGTGGCAACGCCGGTGGTTGCCGACGGCGCGGATGAGCTCGAAGCGTTCGGCTATTGCACGAATTTCCTGATCACCGGCGCCGGGATCCCCTTCGAGCAGGTACGAGCCGCGATCGCCGCCATGGGCCAGTCGGCGGTCATTGTCGGCGACGATGAGCACATCAAGGTCCACCTGCACACGGAAAACCCGGGCAAGGCCCTGGATCTCGCCGTCCGCTATGGCTCATTGAGCCAGATCAAGATCGACAACATGGACTCGCAGGTATTGGAACGTCCAAGACACGCGACCCAAGCCTCATCGGGAATCGCGGTGCTGACCGTGGCGAGCGGAGCCGGTATCGCGAAGGCATTTCGGTCGGTAGGCGTCGCCTCCGTCATCGACGGCGGGCAAACGATGAACCCGAGCATCGAGGAGCTCCTGCGGGCAGTGGATTCCGCGCCCGGCCAGGAAGTCATCCTGCTGCCGAACAACAGCAATCTTCTCATGGCGGCGCAGCAGGTACCGGCATTGGCTTCGAGGACGGTGCGAGTCGTGCCAACCCGGTCGATCGCCCAGGGGTTGGCGGCAGTTTCGGCGTTCCGCGCCGGCCGGCCAATTGATGAGGCCGTCGCTGCCATGGATCGAGCGGCGCAACGCATTCGCAGCGTCGAAATCTCCCGGGCGGACAAGGACGCGACGGTCAACGGCCTCACCGTTCGACGCGGCCAGTACGTCGGAATCGTCGACGATCGGCTCGATGTCGCATCGGACGACCTCCTCGAAACGGCGATAGCATCGATAGGAAAGGCTGTCGTACCCGAAAGCGAGTTGGTTACGATCTTCATCGGTGACGCCGTCGACGATACAACGGCTGAGCGCCTGAAACAGCGCCTCACGACTGACCTCGCTCATGTCGACGTCGAGCTGGTCGAGGGGGGACAACCCCACTACCAGTTCGTGATCGCAGTGGAGTAGCGCCGTGCCGAACATCGTGCTGGTTTGCGACAGCACAGCCGACCTTCAGGGAGCCGACCTTGTCAATCTCGGGGTCGAGATGGTGCCGCTCAAGGTTCTTTTCGGGAGCGAGGTGTTCAGGGATCACCTCGACATCAGTCCGTCCCAATTCCTTGATCGGCTGGCAACGACAACCGATATGCCACGAACATCGCAACCTCCGCCGTCGGCATTTCAGGCGGCCTACGAATCGGGTACGTCCGGTTGCGACGGAATCCTGGTGCTGACACTCTCGTCGAAGCTAAGCGGCACCTATCAGTCAGCGGTTATGGGCGCCGAGTCCGCCAATCTGTCTATTCCGGTTCGCGTGGTCGATTCGCTGAGCGCGTCGATTGGTCTCGGGCTCCAGGTTCGCCGCGCGCGATCCCTGATCGACGACGGGCTCACGCTCGACGAAATCGTGTCCACGCTCGAGTCGGAGCGCAGCCAATATCACCTCATCTTCTTCGCCGATACGCTCGAGTTCCTGCAGCGCGGCGGCCGGATCGGCAAGGCAAGCCAACTTGTCGGCTCGATCCTCAAGATCAAACCGCTCCTGATCGTCGTCGATGGCGAAGTCGAGGCATATGAGCGCACCCGCAGTCGATCCCGGGCAATCGACGGATTGATTGAGTACGCGCGGCAATTCCCGGCCATTGATCAGCTGGCGATTCTCCACGACGGCACAACCCCCAAGGACGTCGACACAATCGAGCGCGGTCTTGCCGATCGGATTCCGGAGTCGTCCGTTATCGTCAGTCAATACGGTCCGATCATTGCCACGCACGTCGGTCCAAAGGCGCTCGGGTTGTGCGTCTTCACTGGTCCGGTTGTTCACTGATTCGATTTGCCGCGCATTCAGTACACTTGATCTATGGCCACGCGCTCACGTATGCCAACTGAACGATCCGAGCTGGAATCGCCTGTCGAGCAGGTGCTCGTTTTGATGCGCTCCGAATGGCGCGCCGGCACATCTGGTCGATACCTGGACCGAATCCGGAAAGCGATCGAGGGGCTGGAATCGCAAGCTCCCGCGCAGCAGACAGTCGAAGTGATCCGATCGATCAACGGCGAGCTCAATACCTATCGCGCCAGTACCGTTCTCGGCCGGCAGGAACAGCTCAAGCGCGCCGCCGAGCGCCTCAAGGCGGTCGCGCCCTTGCTGCGGCCAGACGAGCCGCCATTCGGCCCGATCGGAACCAATCCTGCGTCGCTGCGGGCGCCCAAGCGACCTGCCCGGTCGCTGTCGACGGTCGTGCGCCGGCCGGATGAGCCGGTCACCGTCCTCGGTGGCGTCGGAGCCGCCGTCGCGAAACGACTGTCGCAGCTCCGGATCGAGACGATCGAGGATTTGCTTCGGCACACGCCCCGCCACCACATCGACTTCTCGCGCCCGCAAGCGATTGGCAAGGTTGGCCGCATGTTCGGTGACGAGAGCGTTACCCTCGCCGGCCGGATTTCAGAGCTCAAGACCATTCCGGGGAAGCAGCGCAACCGGGTCGAGGCACGCATCACGGATGGAACCGGATGGGCGCGCATCACCTGGTTCAACCCGTTCGTTGCCAAGCAGCTTGCGGTGGGCGATGAGATCGTCGTGCACGGACCGCTCGATGAGTTCCGGGGTGGTCTTTCGTTGACTGGTCCCGAGTGGGAGCGGCGCGACTCAGCGGTATTGGCTCGCTCACGCCTGATCCCGGTCTACGCGCTGACTCAGGGCATCGGGCAGAAGCAGCTACGGCGGCTTACCCGGCAGGCGATCGACGAGACCCGCCAGACATTGACCGACCCAGTGCCGTCATCGGTGCTCTCAGACCTCGATCTTGTCGAATTGAAGAACGCCATCGATCAACGCCACTACCCGGTTGACCGAGATCATCTGGCCGATGCAATACGGCGGCTGGCATTCGACGACCTGTTTTTCCTGCAACTCGGACTGATCCAGCGCAAACGGGCCACGGAAGTCCTGCGCGGCAACTCCCTTGCCGAAGGCGAAGGCGCGATCCCCGAGTTCCTCGACCGTCTACCGTTCCAGCTGACACTCGCGCAACAACGAGCAATCTCAGACGTCAGCCTCGATCTGGGTGGCTCGCGGGTAATGCAGCGGCTTGTCCAGGGCGATGTCGGCAGCGGCAAGACCGTGGTTGCCGCGGCATCGGCACTTCAGGCCACCCGCGCGGGTTTTCAGACCGCTGTCATGGCGCCCACGGAGATTCTGGCCGGTCAGTTGCGCGCGACCCTGGGCAAGCTCTACGAGAGCCTCGGCGAGAGAGCGCCAACGGTCGACCT
>DASQCG010000392.1:0-2253 GCA_035634825.1 Thermomicrobiales bacterium
CGTCTCTGCTCCGGTCTGGGTCGGAGTCTCGCCCTCCGGCGGAGTCACCTCGCCACCACCGCCACCAGCCGTAACGGTTACCTCGTTGTCGCCGGGTTTGATATCGATGTCCTGGGAATCGGACCGTTCCTGGTTGTCCGGCGTCCGCGATTCCTGCAACTTCAAGCCATTACCGACGCCGATCGGGAACTCGATCCGGGTCGCGCCGTCCTCGCCATCGCTGGCATCGCAGCCCTGACCCGCGACGTTGTCTCCGTCGTAGACCGTGAAGCAGGCGCCGGTCAACGGATTACCGTCGGCATCGGTCTTGGTCACGGTCAACGTCGCCGGCTCGACCGAATCGGCGCTGAGGTTGCCGTCCTTGTCCATCTTGACCACGGCCCGGCCGCTATCGCCGGTATTGACCGTGACGATGTCACCGACCGGGTTGCCGTCGAGAATCACCTGCGCGCCGAACGAGCCGTTCGGCTGCCCATCGACGATGGCGAAAAAGCCGCCGTCCTTGTCCGGCTGCATCGGGAACTGACCGAGGTCAGTCGAGAGCTCGACTTGGTTGTTGACCGGAACCGCGTAGATCTCCCCGGTCCACTGGTTGAATGAGAAGAAGACCCCGAGCGCGCCGTCCGGCACATCGAGCGAGATGTCATCCCCATTCGGATCGCCGTCCTTGCCGAAGGAGCGATCGATGTCGGAGCGGGTCACGATGCGGTAGGTGTAGGAGCCGGCCGGGATCTGGAAGGTGCCGGTCCAGGTGCCGTCGCTATTCGGCTGGAGCTGCGTGACGTCGCATTCCTTGTCGAAATCCTGGCCGCAGCCGACAGCCGTCTGGAATGAGCCGACCGCGACGACGCTTTGCGGCACCGGGTAGGGCGGAGGTGTCTTGTCTTTCTGCTGCGCGGCGACCGGGGTGGCGGGCGCAAACGCCACGAAATTCGCAAGCAACCCGGCCAGCAAGAACACGGCCGTGAGCGCATTGAGCCAACGCACCTGGGACTTCTCGGAATGACCTTGGCGGGTGCGAAGGTGTGTGCCAACTGCGCGCATCGAATCGACCTCCCCAGATCTGGACGGCTACTCTGCCGGGTCCTACAAGAGCACGTGTGTGTCCCGATCCCCCAGGACGGCGCAACGGCCGAGGCGCGGTTGCGATGGGGAGGTCGGAGCTCCCGAATGCGACCGTACGTCAGGGCGTCATCATACCCGACACCTCAGCAGTCAGGTCCCGTATCTGTTACGAAGACCCGCCTGTTGCAATTCCCATAACGCGATCCGATGAACGTGGGTTTCGGTTTCGCAGTCCCAGTCCGACGCGTAGCCCCGGCCCCCCGTGCCCGGCTCCAGTTGACGGCACACGCGGTCGATGGAGCAGGTCGTGTGTCAGGCCACATTGTGGTCGGCATCGAAGCGGCCCAGAGGCGGGCCGCGCTAGGTTCCGAAAGGCGCAATTAGAGCGAGATCAGCTCGTTCCTCAGAGCCGGATCGCGCAGTTGCGCCGGATCCGCGAAGATGTCGGTAATGCCCAATGCGGCGTAGTCAGCCAACCGCGGCAGAACCCGCGCGGGAGGACCGACGACCGCGACTCGATCGACCAGCTCCAGCGGAATGGCCTTCCTGGCCGCGTCGAGGTCACCTTCCCGCCGCAAATCCGCGAAGCTGCCGCCGCGGGCGAGAATCTCGTCGGTCCGCATGTGCCGCCGGACCCGGCTGATGATCGCTTCGACATCGAATTCGGATTCGAGCCCGTCGAGTTGCTGCTCCATTCCAGGCAAGGCATGGATCAGGGCGATCGTTGTCTTCTTTCGCTCAAGAATCGGCTCGATCTGGTCGTCATTCTCGGTGACGGTCAGTCCGATGCTGGCGAAGATCCGGAGGTCGGCCGGATCATGGTTGACCGACCGCGCGGCCCCCAGAAAGGTCTCGGTCCCGCGCTCCAGGAACGGCAGCGAGCCGAGCAGGTTGAAGCGAATTCCGTCGGCGATCTCGCCCGCCAGCGCTTGCATCCTCGGGCCGGTCGCGGCGATGTAGATCGGCGGGCTTCCGACTGGCGAGAACTCGCGCTTCCAGCCCCGGACCGTGATCTCACCCTCGCCGGTCGCCCGCTGCTCCGGGCTCCACCACTGCCGCAAGAGGTCGACCGTCTCCCGCACGCGACGGAGCGGCGAGCCGATCTCCATCCCGAACGCGGTCCGGTACCAGTCCGGCTCGCCCCGGCCCAGCCCGAGGAATGCGCGACCATCCGACGCATGGTCGAGC
>DASQCG010000393.1:0-7381 GCA_035634825.1 Thermomicrobiales bacterium
CTTCTCGGACCGTGTCCAGCCAGTCCAGCGCCGGACCGGTCGGCAACTCACCCTCCTCCGGCGCGTAGAGACGCAGGAGGGCCTCGTGCAAGTCCGCCGTATTGACCTTCTGCCGCTCAAGGATCTTTGCGGCGCTGCACGTCGGCAATTCGAGGATGCCGATCAGCAAGTGAAGCGGGGATACCTCCTCCAGGTGAAACCTGGCGTAGAGCTCGATCGCCTGCTCTAGTGCCTGCATGGCAGCGCTGGTCAGCCGGCGCTCGCTGCCGGCCGACGAGTCCTCCCGGTCGGGCAATGCTTCGACAGCCGCGAGGATGGCCTGGAACTCGACATCGAGAAGCCGGAATATTGCGCCAACCGGTTGGCTCGCCCCGATCATCAGGCCAAGCAGGAGGTGCTCGGTGCCGATCAGGCTATCGTTGAGTCGCACGGCCTCCTGGTGCGCGTGTCGCAATGCTGCGCGCAGGCTCTCGCTGATGAGGTCGAAATGTCGCTTTGGGTAAGGACCGCTCACCGCGTTGCCGCTGTCGTCACGGACCGGCCGGGAAGGTCCCTCCGGCGCCGATCACATTCCTGCCACTTGTCTGTCAAGGATGCTGGCGGGAATGTAAGCGCTCGTGAACATTCCTGTCAAAGCGCCCGCCACCGGTCATACTTGCGGCGGTGATTGCGGCGCGTGCTCAGTCCCCTACTCGAGGAGTCGTTCGTGTCTGGTTCGGAAATCCTGCTTGTCGCGGTCGCCATCCTGGTTCCGCTGGCGATTGCGATTGCGGTCACGCTCTGGACCCTGCAGCCGGCTGTCCTCCGCAATGAGCGGGCCAAGCGCGCTCGCAAGCGGTTCGCCCAGACCCCGCCCACTCCGCCCCAGGCGACCGCTGAGGACGCGGGTTCGCGGCCGGAGTAACCCCTCTCTCCACTCCGGTTCTGGGTCAATTTGGCTAACCAGCCGATTGAGCCGCTCTCCCTGCCCTTCCTATGATGCGAGAACGTACGGAAACGCCTGCCGACCCGGCCCCGGCGTTGTGTGCTGTCGAACCGCGTCGGCGCGCTCGGCAGTCTCTTTGCGCCACGTTCCGCAAGGGGGTCTCAGTGGAGCTGAAGGATCTTATTACCGGCGCCCAGGAGGCGATGGACCAGGGCGACTACCGCCTGGCAATCGCTGCCGGCGCGCACGCGCTGGTCGGGTACGATGCCTGCCTCGCCGCGCATCGCATGCTTGGCGAGGCGTACCTCGAGCGTGGCGACCAGCAAACGGCGATCAGCCACTTTGAGCGGACGCTGGCAATTGATCCGCTCAACGTGGTCGCCCGGCTGGGACTCGGCGTCGCCTCCGAGGAGACCCGGCGCTACGAGGATGCCTACGGCCACTACCTCTGCGCATGGGAGACCAACCCCGCGCTGGATCAGGTCCGGGACGAGCTCGTCCGCCTGCGCGGCGTGCTAAATGTCGAGGATCGACTCCACCCGACCCGCGCCGGCCTGGCCGGGATCCATACCCGCTGCGGGCAGTTCACGCGGGCGGCGGGCGAATGGCGAGCGGTGCTCTCGCTCGAGCCTGATAGCTCCCGGGCTCGGACCGCGCTGGCTGAGATCTTCTGGCGCCAGGGAGATGATGCCGGCGCCGCCGCGGCCGCCCGCGAAGCGTTGCGCGGTTGCCCGGAAAATGCCCGCGCCCTCTTGATCCTGGCCGACATCGAGAAACGCCGAAACGGCCCAACCGCGGCTGACCTTGCCCAGCGCTACGGTCAGGTGGATCCTACCGGCGAGATTGCCGAGTCGATGCGCTACTGGCGGTCCGATGTCGATCTGGACGGGATCGTGGCCGAATCGGCGCTGATCGACAATTTCGATTTCGAGGGCAATCGCTCGAAGCAGACCGGCGGGCTCAGCCGGAAGGGCATCACCAGCGGCCTGGCGGCGAGCCAGATGGCTGCGCCCGACCTCTGGGATACGCTCGTCCAGGACCTCGTCAACGGCGTCCCGAGCAAACCCGGCCAAACCCTGGCGACAGCGGTCGAGCCATTCGCGTGGGCTGATGGCCCGGCGGCGGCGGAGCCGGCAGCCTCTGCACCGATCGCGGAGCCTGCCCAGCCGCCAGCGGCAGACAAACCCGCTGACAGCGATATCTTCCCGGAGTTGGCCTCAATGGATGCCGACACCGACGCCCCGTCCGATGTCGTCGCGCCAGTGGTCGAACAGATCGCCACGCCCGCGGACGATATCCTGTCGCTGTTCGGCCATGGCAACGCCGCTATACCGGATGTCAGTATCCCGAGTTTTGATAATGCTGCGGCTGACGACGATTTTGAGCTCGACCTCGTCCCGTTCTCGTTGGACGAGATCACCGGTGTCGTTGCGCCCAGTCACGAGGTCGACGACGCCTCACTTGCTGCGTCGTTCGGGACAGCGTTCGCTCCGCTTCCCGAGGAGCCACCGGCGCCGGTCGTTCCGCCGGCACCGGTCGTGCCCGATAAGCCAGTGGTTGCGGCTGCCGCACCCGAGCCGTTCGTCGATCCTTTCGTGGCGGCTGACGGCCGGATTGATCTGACCGCCGGCTGGGATACGCTTGATCGCGTGCTGGAGGCGGCCACACCGGGCGCCGGCAGTGAGGGCGGATTTGATGCGCTGATCGCCGAGCTGGGCGTCGATGGTGTTGTCCCGTTCGACGGCGCCGTTGAGAGCGCAGACGAGGATGCCTGGTCGCCCTTCTCGGAGGTCGATTTCGACGTCCCTGTCGCCGAGGTGCCGGTCCGGGACGAGCCGCTCGACGCGGTCATCGATCTCTCGGTGCCGGATGCGAGCGGAAATGCGCTGGATCTGTCGGAGGTCGAGGCGCTCGATATCAACACCTTCGTCGCGCCGGAGTCGGAGCCGAAGCCTCAGTCGTCCCTTGGCAGCGATATTCTGGCCGGGATTCCGCTTCCCGAGCCGAGCGGCTACACCCAGCTGCTCCGCAACGTCGATGAGGAGACCCTGCCCGATCATGGGGCGGACGACGAGATCGATCCCTTCGCGAACCCGGATGCGTCCGGCGCGCCGCTGGCCTTCGACGAGCTGATCGAGGTCACCAGCTCGGATGGCACAGGGCCGCTCGCGCAGCCGGCGACCGAAGCAGCCGAAGTTGATCTTGCCGCCGAGCTGGACTTCTCGCGGACTGATCTGGAGTCGGCGCTTCCGCAGGTCGACGCCGCAGCGTACGACCTCGGCATGGACGGAATTGAACCGTTCGACATGGCGGGATTCGGCCAGGTGGCCGAGGTCGAGCCGGAGACGGCATTCGCACAGCCGATGCCGTTCGCCGAGCCGCCGCCGCAACCCGCGGTCGGCGATCTGCCCTTCGTCGCGGAATTGGGTGATCTCGTCCCCTTTGCCTTCGATGATGGCGCCTCCGATGGGGCAGACAGCGCGTCCGTCGATTTCACGGAGCTTGATGTTGCGCCGGAGCCGATGCTCTTCGCGCCACCGGTGGTGGCTGAATCGGGGCCGTTGATCTTTGAGGAGTCGGTTGCCGCGGAAATGGTCGCGGAGTCGCCGGCGGCAGATGCCTGGTTCGACGACGGGGCCGAGGATTCCGTCGAGGTAGCGGCGGAGTTCGTCGATTCACCCACGGATGATGAGGGTGGAGATCTTCTGGCCGCGGAATCGGATCTGCCAGAGCCGATTGAGCCGCTGTTGACGCCGATTGGCATTCGCTCGGTGAGCTGGCCTCAATTCATTGGCCAAACCTCGGAGTTGATCGACCGGCCAGTGGAGGGCGGCAACCTCTTTGCCCGGATCTCCGCGCAAAAGGACGCGCTGGTCGAGATGGGAGTCGTCGCCACCGGGAAGCGTCTGATGGCGGTTCCCCAGGTCGCAGAGCCGGCGGTTGCGGTGCTCGAGCCGGTTGCTGCCATTGCGAAGTCTGTGATCACGGCAGTTGATCCAGTTACCGCACCGGACCAGCACGCCGGGGCCGAGGAGCAAATTCGCGTCGATCTGATGGGCATGCGCGTGCGCTTGATTGAGGACGAGTCCTCCGCCCGGGAGATCGCGGACACGCTCGAGGAGGCGATCGCTGGAGGGCTGCAATCGCCACTGGCGATGCGCGTGCTTGGCGAGGCATATCTGAAGTTGGGGATGGTCGAGCGGGCAGCGGCCCAGTTCCGGCAGGCGATGTTGACCCGCCGCCGGGGCGGATAAGGAGACGCAGGATGAGCGCGGTACTGGAACGAACGGATCAGCGAACCACGTCAGTGGATGTGATCCTGCGCACGCTGCTCGCGTACGATGAGGTCGTCGGGGTGGTCGCAGTCAATACGGACGGCCTGGTCATGGGCTCGGCCGGAATGACCGAGACTGATGTCGACATCGTCAGCCTGCTTGGGGCCTCGTTGACCGGTGTGGCCGAGCGAACCACTCGCCGGCTCGGCACAGGGTCCGCATTGGGTCTTTCGTTGATCACGACCGACGGCATGATCACCATTGGCAATGGCGGCGACTTTGCGGTCATGGTTTTCAGTGCGCATTGTGACGCGGTTACGCTGCTCAAGGCGCTCGATGAACCGATCAGCCAGATTCGAGCTATTGTCGATCCGGCCCGAACCAGCTGACTCTGAAACTACGATAGGCAGACGGTCGGCCTTCGGGCCGGCCGTTGTCGTATGCTAGGACCCGTTTTGCCGGGCGCGGCGCGCGTATCGGATGGGTCCTGACAGAGGGGATTGCCTGGTGGCAGATATTGAGCAGACATTGATCATCGTCAAGCCGGACGGCGTCCAGCGCGGGCTCGTCGGCGAGATCATTGGCCGGCTCGAGCGGCGCGGCCTGAAGATCGTGGCGATGCAGATGCAGCGGGTCTCGCGGGAGACGGCCGAGCGGCACTATGCGGAGCACCAGGGCAAGCCGTTCTTTGCCGGGTTGGTCGAGTACATCACCTCGGCGCCGGTGGTGGTGATGGTGCTGGAGGGTCCGCAGGCGGTTGCGGCGGCGCGATCGACAATCGGCTCGACGAAGCCGGTCGAGGCGACGCCGGGCACGATCCGGGGCGATCTCGGCATGATGGTCGGCCGCAACCTGATTCACGGCTCTGACAGCCCGGAGAGCGGCAAGCGGGAGATCGCGATCTTCTTCGCTGACTCGGCGACATTCGAGTATTCGCGCGACATCGACCGCTGGATTCTCGAGTAGCAGCGTTTCACGTGAAACATGAGAGCCGGGCGGCTGGTGCCGCCCGGCTCTTTTCATCTGCGCTGATCGGGTCTCGGTCAGTCGTCGGTGATGTAGAGGATGTTCTGCTGCTGATTGAAGCGCGACATCACTTCGCCGATCAGGTTCCGCAGCTCCTGGTCGCTGACATCGCCCGGCAGCTCCCGACGGTCGACCACCATCTGGCCTGCGTACTTCGCGCGACTGGCCGAGGACCGGGTGTCGTAGCGGGTCGACCGGTAGGAGATGTCGGCGTAGAGCCGCTCGCCGTCCGTCGTGACGTAGACGCTGTGGGCCGGGTCGATCTCGATGCCGACGACGCCGCGCTCTGCCTCATTGTGGATGACCGGATAGCCGGCGGGTACTCGGTAGCCATATTCCTGCTGCGCGAATGTGAGCATCGGCAGAAACCGATCGCGGATCGCGCTCAACTGATCAACCGGCACGTCTACTCCTCGCCGAATACACATCAACCCCGCAGATTATCCCGGACGGACGAATCCAATGTCGAGCATGTTTCACGTGAAACTACCGCTCCACCGTCATCGATGCCTCGTCCGAGAGCTGACTCGCCCGTGGCGTCAGCTGTCCGGCGTACTTGTTGTTCCGCTTCATCCGGTACGGAACCGAGACTGGCGAACTGACCTCTTCGAACGAAAAGGCGCAGATCCGCATCCCCGGGTAGAGCGCGACCGCCATCCGGCCGAGGTTGCTCAGCTCCATGGTGGCGGTCCCGACCCAGCCCGGCTCAAAGACCGCCGCCGTCGAATGCACGGTGATGCCGAGACGCGCGATGCTCGAGCGACCTTCCAGCCGGCCGAGCAGATCGTCCGGCAGCTCCAGCGATTCCACCGTCGAGGCCAGGGCAAAGTCGCCCGGCTGCATGATGAACGGCTCCTCCGGCGCAACCTCGATCGTCCGCATGGCGTCGCCGATCGATTGCGGGCTTCGCGGATCGATGAAGCTGTGACGGCTGTGCTCGAAGACCATGAACGTCGTTCCGAGCCGAAAATCGACCGAAACCGACCCCAGCTGCGCATCGAGATCGGGCTCAGGCGTAATCCGGATTCGGCCGTCGGCCAGTGCCTTCCGTATGTCCACATCCGACAAGATCATCAGGAAACGCCCCTTCGCCCGCACTCGTTCATACAAACAACGCCACCAATTGTGCCAGCGTTCCGACTCGCCTGCCGCTTGGGACTCCCAGACACACCAGACCTCGGAACGCGCGGACATGGATGGTAGACTCTCGTCCGACATGTCTTCCAGACACTCGTCCTGCCTCATGGACTGCTAAGTGGCCGACAGCGCGACCCCGTCCTATTTCCAGCGTGTCCATCGCCGCGCGCAGCACCGCGCGACCGCGATTGACCCTGCCCGGATCTCGGCCCCACGGCGTCCGAATGTCGGCCAGCAGCGCTACGAGCAAATCAAGCAAAGCGTTCCCCAGGAGGACACGCCGGCACAGGCCGCTGCGCCTCGCCCGTCGACGCTCGTCAAAACGACACCAATCGCGTCACTCGGTACCGAGCTGGCCCAGCTCAAGGCCCGGCAGGACAAGCACCACGGCGCGAAATGGTGGTCCGGATTCGCGGCCCACCCGGTGCGCTCGGCCTTCCTCGCCGTCATCGTCCTGGTCCTCTCCGGCTTCCTGGCTATCGCCGGCCCGATCGCCTATCGCTCCTACCAGGCGTACCAGGACGTCTTCGTCACCCAGGTGCCCGATCAGGACCCTGCCTTTGTGGCCGAGATCAACCCGGAGGGCACGCCGGTCCTGGTTGCCAACCAGGCCCAGGGCTCGGTTTCCATCCCCGATTGGGATGGAACCAGCCGCCTGACGCTTCTCCTGCTCGGCGTCGACAAGCGCGAGAACGACTACGCCCGCTCCGATACCATCATCCTGGTCAATATCGACCCGGTCGCGAAGACGGCGCGGATGCTCTCGATCCCGCGCGACCTGAAGGTCATCATCCCCGGCTTCGGCGCGCACAAGATCAACGCCGCGTACGCGTTCGGCGATGCCAACTCCAACGTGCCGGGCGGTGGTCCGGGACTTATGATGCGGACGATCGAGACCAATTTCGGGATCAACATCGATTACTTCGCCGAGGTCGACTTCAACGGTTTCGTCAAGATCGTCGATACCGTCGGCGGCGTGACGCTCGATGTCCCGTATCCGATCCGCGACAACGAGTAT
>DASQCG010000394.1:0-6625 GCA_035634825.1 Thermomicrobiales bacterium
CACTCGGCCCAGCCGAAGAGCGCGAACCTGACCTCCTCGCTCGAGCTTAACGGGAATACGGTCGAGCCCGATGGAGCAATTGTGACTGTCCCGATCAAGGGTCTGGCAATCCAATCCGTCAGGGTTCGATTCCAGTAGATACAAGAACCGGGGTTGCATTGAGCAGCCCCGGTTTCAGCATCCAGAATTGGTGACCAGGGTCAGGCTGTGGCGCGAAGACCGCGGACGAAGACGCGCTGTACCGCGAAGAAGAGCACGAAGGTCGGAATCGAGACGATCAGCGCCCCGGCCAATGCGACGGGCGGCCCGGAGCTCGAGTACTGGCCCTGCAATGCCGCCAACGCAGCCATGATCGGCCGGATGTCAGCGCTGCGGGAAAGCGTCAATCCAAAGAGCAGATCGTTCCAGATCCAGGTGAACTGCAGGATGAAGACGGTCGCGAAGGCGTTCAGCGAGAGTGGCGCGAAGATGTTCGCGAATACGCGGACTGAGCCGGCGCCATCGAGCCGGGCCGCCTCGCCGAGGTCTGGCGGGACCGATGTGAAGTGGTTGCGCATTACGAACGTCGCGAACGGAATCGCAATCGCCGTGTAAAGCACAAGCATGCCCAGGTGCGTGTTGTAGAGGTGTCGTTGCACGTACATCGTGTACAGCGGTGACAAATACATCTGGAACGGGAAGATCGTCCCCGCGTATATGATGAGGAACCAGAGGAATCCGCCCCTGACCTTGAGCGAGATGATCGCGAAAGCGGCCATCGAGGCAAACAGCACCGCCAGGACACCACCGGCAACGGCATAGAGGGCAGTGCTGAGGACGGCTTCGCTGAGGTGAGCGGCCTTCCAGGCGGACGAGATGTTGTCGGTCAGTCCGAAGCTCTGCGGCAGCTGCCACCGCTCCTTCCCCCCGTATTGCTTGGGTGGCGTCGCAGCATTAACCAGGAACAGGTAGAGCGGAATGATCCAGACTGCCCCGAGGATCAGGAGAATGGCATGGCGGATGATGGTCCCGATCCGCATCACGAGCTCCTCAGCGTTCGGGTCAGGTAGAGCAGTGAGACGATCAACACGATGACGCTCAGGACAACCGAGATCGCCGCGCCGTAACCATGCTCGAACAGCACGAAGGTCTGCCGGTACATGGTCACGGCCAGTGTCTCGGAGGAGCGGTATGGTCCGCCCTGGGTCATGATCCAGATGATGTCAAAGGTCTTGAGCGAGTTGACCAGCGAGATACCGACCGTCACGATCGTCATCGGCCGCAGCAGCGGAAAAGTCATGTCCCTGAATAGTCGCCAACCCTCGGCGCCATCGAGTCGCGCGGCCTCGATCGGGTCCTTCGGAATCACCTGAAGGCCAATCAGGAACAACAACACGCTCACGCCGACGGCTTGCCACGTCGAGGCGAAGATCATGGCCCAGGTATTGAGCGGCGGACGCAGCAGCCAGGAGCGCTCCAGGGATTCGAGCCCGAGGGCGCCCAAGATGCTGTTAAGCGCACCGTTCTTGGTCAGCATAAATTGCCAGACCGTCGCTATCGCCGTACCGGAGAGCGCGTACGGCATCAGGAATGGCAGCCGGTAAAGTGATCCGCCGCGGACGTCGTAGCTCGCGACGGCGATCAACAGGCCGAGCCCGACCGGCAGTACCAGGGTGCCAATCACCCAGTACAGGGTGTTTTTCATGGAGGTGGAGAGGACGGGATCGTTGAAGAGCTGGCGGTAGTTGTCCAGCCCAACCCATTTCGCCTCACCGATTCCCTTGAAATTCGTGAAGCTCAACCAGGCGCTACGGAGGAATGGCCACAGCAGGAGAAGGCTCACGAGGATCAGCGCAGGCAACATGAACAGGTATGGCGACACGCGCCCGCTCAGCCGACTCCAGCTGCTCACCCGCGCCGCCGTAACGTTCTGCAGGGACGCGGACGATTCAGTCAACTGCGCCATGAACCAGATACTCCCACCGAAGGCAGTCCAATTCTGAGGTACGCAATGATGTGCACTGCGTCAAACGTAGCACGAGAGCCGCGGCCGCAATAGTCGCGACTCTCGTGCTCAACAATCAGGACTCGGTCACCGTTGACCGGCTGGCAATCCGCCCCTACGAGGTCGGAGATGCCATCGGCGACGCCGGGGCCGGACCGCCCCGCTTCGCCCACTCGGAATCCGCCAGGTCCTGGATGTTCTGCAGGACCTTGTCCAGATCGCCGGGGTTGAGCATGAACTGGGCAAGGAAGTCGACCGCGCCCTCAACGATCGGTACCGGAGAAGCCTCCCAGTAGCGCTGGTAGAGCGTGTACTTTTCGCTCGAGATCGTGTTGAGCAGGCTTGTAAGCACCGGGTTGTCGGTCTGCGCCTTGGGATTGGCTGGCGTATCGCCGAGGAACTTGGTCCAGGCCGTCTGCGCATCCGGAGATACCCACCAGGTGGCCATCTTCTTGGCGGCGTCGATCTCCGAGCTCTTGCTTGCGATTGCAAGCGCGCCGGCTTCGAAGATCGCCACCTTGCTCGTCATCGCTGAATTGACGTTCGGCATGATGAAGAGGTCGTAGTCCTCACCGGGCTTCATATCGACGCCCGTAAACTGGCTCTGATACCAGGTCCCGATCGGGATCATCGCGACCTGACCTGACTGGAACATGCCTGGCCAGTCGTTCGTCATGTCAGAGTCGAACGAGGTGAAGTAGTCAGCCTCGATCAGCTTCTGCCAGGCTTGCATGGCCTGCACGCAGGTCTGATCCGTGTACTTGGCTCGCCCAGCCGTCAGCTCGACGTAGAAGTTCGGGTCCGTGCGGAGCACCATCTCCTCGAACCAGATGAAGCTTGGCCAGCGCCCGGTCTGCGTTGCCGCGAATGGCGTGACACCGGCGGCTTTCAGCTTGTCAGCCGCCGCGGTGAACTCATCCCAGGTCGTCGGAACCGTGACTCCGTTATCGGCGAAGACCTTCTTGTTGTAGAAGACGACCCAGTACGACAGGTTGCCCGGGATCGCCACCTGCTTTGCGTCGAATGTGAAGGCTGCGGCGAGCGACTCCGGCAGATTGCCGTCGGCGATCGCCTGGGTCCAGATGTCGGAGACATCCTCAAGCACGTCCTGCTTATAGAGGTCCTCCATCCGGTATCCGGACCACCAGGTGAAGAAGTCGGGCGTGTCGCTGGTCGGAAGAGCGGCCAGGACGGCTGCCTGGTACGACGTCGTGTCCGAATACGGCGTCACGTCCCAGTTGACACCGATCGCCTTTTCAGCCAGTTTGCCTTGCTCGACGTAGAAGCCCTGCCACGGCGCCTTGTCGTGATAGAACTTGAGCTTGACCACATCTTGGGCGAAAGCACTGTAGGCCGGTGACAGGGTCAGCCCTCCGGCTGCGGCCACACCGAGGGCGGCCCCGCCCTTGAGCAGGTTTCGGCGGTTGAACGATCGGCCGGTAATGTCGCGCGAGAAACGATCAGTCATCAGAAGCCTCCTCTGAACCAGCGGACAATCCCCAGATGAATTGCCGGTTCCGTTGTCTTTCGAACTGCGCTTGATACGGGCGATGGAAACGGCCGAAGTCACCTCCTTGCGTGTTCGCGTGGGCCTCGAATCGAGTAAAGTGATCTAATCAATTAGTGAATTTCGGCCATGATAGGGAGCCGGTACATAAGTTGTCAACGTCGCGCCATCATTCGCAACGCGGAACCCGGCAATAGGCGGACCGGCTTGACACTAGTGCCGTCCCCGCGTAGATTCACTAAATGATTAGATCAATCGAGTCACACACTACGACCCGGCGAGGGCGGTGAACACCCGCGTGGACATCACGACTCCAACGACGCCGGCCCGACCCAATCTGTCGACATACCTGTCGCAACAGATCCTGGCCCTGATTCGCGAACGCCAGCTCAAGCCGGGCGATCGCCTGCCATCAGCCCGCGATCTCGCGGCCCAGTTCTCAGTCGCGACGCCCACCATTCGCGAAGCGCTCCGGCGGCTTCAGGCAACAGGCATGATCGACATCCGCCATGGTTCCGGTATCTACGTCCGCCGGGAGGCCGACCGAATCCTGCTCTCAAACCCGTCGTATGGCGCACTCGAAGCACAGACGATCATTCAAGTCATCGATGCCCGCCTCTTGATCGAACCACACCTGGCAGCGCTGGCCGCAGACAACGCGACCGATGCCGACATCGCCGCGCTGCGTTCGATCCTCGATAGGGCCGAGCGTGCCCTGGCGCATCCGGATGACCGCTACATCCACGCCAACTATGAGCTCCACGTAACCATCGCCGAGTCATCCGGCAATATCGTCCTGACCCACGTCGTGCAGTCCCTTCTCGAAATGCACGCGACCGAATTGCACATCGTCGATCCCAACAGCACGTTGGCCGAGATTCGGGCCCGCGACCACAACTTCCACCAGCTCGTAGTTTCGGCGATTGCCAATCAGGACGAGGCAGCCGCGCGGGATGCGATGACGGAGCACCTCACCGTCGCTCGCTCGACGATCGAGGTGCGGGTCGCCCCGTGAGCAGGCTGAACCGGGCCGCGGGAGAGGGGGGGCAGCAATGCAGCCGGTAGTGCCGTTCGAGCGCGGATCTGTCTTCTTCGACGCAACCCTCGGCTCGATTCGCCTCAAGCATCCTGAGGGGATCGCCATTGCCGCCGATGGCGCGATCTGGTGCGGCGGCGATGGTGGCGAGATCTACCGGATCGCGCCGGACGCCTCGGGCATCGAGTTGATCGCCTCCACGAACGGATTCACGCTCGGCATGGCCTTTGACGCACAGGGACTGCTCTACACCTGCGATCTTGGGCACAGGGCGGTTTTCCGCCTCAATCCGAAGACCGGCACCCTGCATACATTCGCGACCGGTAGTAGTGACGCGTCCATTCGCGTACCAAATTACCCGGTTGTCGACACTACGCGGAACTGTCTCTACGTCTCGGATAGCTATAGCGCTGGCACGCCGGGCCCAGGCATCTGGCGGTTCGACCTCGATTCCGGGAAGGGCGCCCTCTGGTACGACCGCCCGCTGAATTTCGCCAACGGGATGGCGCTCTCGCCCGATCGCCAAACGCTGTACGTTATTGAGACGTTCGCCCGCCGTGTCTCGCGGATTTCAATTGCCGACGATGGCGCCGCCGGCGACGCTGAGCCGTTCGTCGAAGGGATCGAGCGGCTTCCGGACGGTCTGGCGTTCGATGCCGACGGGAACCTCTACATCTCTTGCTATGAGCCGTCGCGCCTGTTCCGCGCCACGCCAGACGGTCGACTCGAATTGCTCTTCGACGACCCGGAGGCGCATCTGCTCTGTCACCCGACCAATTGCGCCTTCCGGGGGACTGATCTTTTCACGTCGAACCTCGGCCGGTGGCACATCACGAGGATTGAGCTCGGAATTTCGGGAGCGCCGCTCCTGTAGTTGTATTGCCGCGATTCGTTTTGCCCTGAAGGAGTAGCGCTGCCGTGCCCCGTCGTCTTGAGTCGCATCCACACTGGAACCACCTGGATACGCGCGAGGAACTCCACGCGCATGCCACAACCGCTGAACTGACAGTCGGTGTAACCCGAATTCGCGCCGGCGCGGTGCCGCTGTTTCGATCCGGCCACGACGGACTCCAGCAGGCGATCCGGCTGCGAGTCGACGGCCCGAACGGTCCGGTCCAGGTCGCGGTTGCACACGGAGATGCAACGCTGGACCACGCCACGATCGATGTGGACGGCTCCCCACAATCGGTGCATCTCTTTGTGCCAGAGGTCGAGAGCGAGACGCGTTTTCGACTCGACGCCGGTGCGGGCTCGCATCGGGGGTCTGCGGAAATCGTCGTTGCTCCCCAGCGCAAGTGGTCGATCCATTTGATCCATCACTCGCATTTCGACTACGGCTACACCGATCCGCAGGCCGTCGTCATGGAGCACCAGCTCCGCTATATCGACGCCGCCCTTGAGATAATCCGGGCAACCGACGGCTGGGACGGAGATTCCGTCTTTCGGTGGAACGTCGAGGTCACGTATCCCCTCCAGCAATGGCTCCGGACCCGCCCGCGCGCGATGCGCGAGGAGCTCGTGAAGCGGGTCAAGGAAGGCCGAATCGAAGTCAACGCCCTGCCCTTCAGCATGCATACGGAGGCATACTCGATCGACGAGTTGGCCTGGGGTCTGAAGTTCACGGACGAACTACGCGAGGTGTACGGGATCGAGGTCGTTTCGGCGATCCAGTCGGATGTGCCCGGCGCGACGATCGGCCTGCTCAACCTGCTCACATCGGCGGATGTCCGCTACCTGTCCGTGGCCCACAATTACGCCGGTCGATCCGCGCCATTCCGGTTCGGCGGGCAGAACCTTACCCGTCCGTTCTGGTGGCAGGGGGCCGACGGCAAGCGTCTCCTGGTCTGGCAATCGGACACGCCGCACGGCGTCGCCTACATGGACGGCGTTTTGGTCGGGCTCTCCGAGAGCGAACCGGTTGCCCGGGGCCTGCTGCCAGACTACCTCGCGGCGCTCGCGGCGCGGCCGTATCCGTATGGAAAGCACGCCTTCGGGTGGCATGATCTTCCGGCTGGGCTGCCAGTCACCAAGCAGCCCTATGCGCACGATCTGCTCTATTTGCGCGTCCAGAACTCGCTGGCCGACAACGCGCCGCCGA
>DASQCG010000395.1:0-6220 GCA_035634825.1 Thermomicrobiales bacterium
ACGGAAGAGGGCATGGCCGCCACTCCGGAGCTGCCTCCGGTGGCCGGGGTGGGGGCTGATTGACAGCCTCGATTAGACTCCGTAGGCTGGCCAAGGATCGACTATTCAATCCATGACTATCTCCCCGAGCCTCGGCCGACGTGGTACCGCTTTCAGCCGTGCGGAGGAGCTGCGCCATGTACGCCGCCATTACGACCCTGACCCTCGATCCCACGGGCCCCGCGGCGGGCGATATCCCGGCCCTCCTGCGCGATCTGGTCGGGCGCACCTGCCCGGCCGCGTTTGCCGCGGGAATGCTCGATACGACCGTGCTGCACCTCCCGCCGGACCGCATCGTGATGATCGCCATCTATGACGCCGAGGCCGGCGCCCTCGCGATGTCCTCCACCGTCGAACAGACCATCACCTCCCAGTTTGCCGATACGCTGCGGTGGGAGGACCGGGTTGTCGGGCTCCTCTTCAACTCCATGCTGCCCGACGATTCCGCGTTGACTTGGCGGACAGAAGCAAGAGTCCTGCACGCCACCTGGGCCACTTGGCGGGTGCACCCGCATTTGCGCTCTGACAAGGCGTTGCTGCAGTTCGTCGAGTGGGGTCGCGAGCAGTTTGAGCCGCTCCTGCACGAACTCGGTCAGCTTGACGTGCTTGTCATCCGGTCTGCGGAGGACAAGATGGCGGTACTCAATCTCTACCCTGAGCCCCTGAAAGGACAGGCCGGTTATCAGCAGGTGGTCGCGAAGGTGGCCGACTTCACGGCCGGAAACCTCGACCTCGTGGAGATCCAAACCGGGCAGGCGTTCGATCTGGCCATGCTCCTCGCCCGCACAAGTTGACACCCGGTTGTCCGCGACCGGTCAGGAAAGCGGAAGTTTGGCCGTGATGGACACCCCCTCGCTGGGGATGGCCCTGACGTCCAATGCTCCGCCGACCAGCTCCGCCCACGCGCGCATGCTGCCCAGCCCACGCCCTGGCGCGACCGCGCCCGGGTCGAACCCGGCGCCGGTATCCCGGATCGTCACGGTCAGGACGGCTCGCTCGACAGAGATCTCGATGATGATCTGGCTCACCCCCGCATGGCGCTCGGCGTTGGTCAGCGCCTCCTCCACAATCCGAAATGCCACGGTCTGAACCGGATCGGGGAAATAGTAGCCGCCGCCCAGGGCGTGGAGTTGTGCCCGGATCCCGGTCCGCTGCTCGAAGCGGCGGAGATGCGCACGCAGGACGACGAGGAGGTTGAAATCATCGAGCTCGGGCGGCCGGAGGTCGATCGCGAGACGGCGCGTCCGCTCGGTCAGCCCGGAGATGAGGCGTTGCGCTTCGTCCAGGCGCGGGTCCGGCGCCTCTGCCGTGGAGAGCCAGAGATCCAGGCCGGAGAGCGACTGGCTGATCTCCTCGTGCAGCTCGCGGGCCAGGGCACGCCGCTCCTCTTCCTGCGCGACCAGCACCTTGCGGCAGAGCGCGCACTCCGGGATTTCCGCGCGCCATCGGTTGGGAACACCGATGGAGAGGAGGTCGATTCCAACGACCGCGCCATCGGGCCCGAACCGGGGGTTGTAGTGCTCCTCGCTCACACCGTGGAGCCCTGGCCCGTACCAATCCGGAGCGACATCATCGAAGGTGGCTGACTGGCCGCTGAGCGCCGTCTCAAGTCCGGGACGTAACCGCGCAAAGATCTCCGGTCCGACGATCTCCGGCAGCGTGCGGCCGAGGATTTGCTCCCGCGGTCGTCCGTAGAAGACGCATACGAAGCGATTGGCGGAGCGGACGCGCAGGTCACGGTCGACGTATCCGACCATCGCCGGGATATGATCCAACACCGCCTGAGCGGAATACGGTCGTCCAGTGCGCCGTCGACCCGGCCGATTCGCCTGTGTGTCCCGTCCGTGCTCGTCCCCGCTCGTTCTGATGTTCACGCTCACCCTCGGATGCCGCGCGGATCAGCCCGCACGGCCGTGACTGTTTTCTTCACAGTTCATTGATTGGATCCTGGTGGTCGCGTCGGATTCTGCGCCACCTCACCCACTACGGGCTGACCGGCGTGGCGGATTGCAGGGATTCGGCAATGGTGATGGCGTCGCTCATCAGGAGGTTGACCTCCAGGCGGTAGGCCATGCCGTTCTGCTCCCAGATCAGGACATCGGCCGAGGGACGACTGAGTTCCGGGAAGCCGGCCGAAGGGTCCTGCGAGATGACGAGCTCGCTGCTGCCCATCACCCAGAAGCCGGTGCTCCCATCGATCGTCACGCCGATCACCGAGCCGGTGCCCATCGTGACCCGCTTCACGATCTGGTCGATGTCGGAGGTGGCCGGGAACTGCATGAGCAGCGCGCCGACACCCGTCTCCTCCGCCTCCGGCAAATCCGGGCGCGGCCGGTAGAGCAGCGTGACCATCGGACCGGCCGAGAGCTGGCGCAGGTAGACCTCGTCGGGCGGACCAAGCTCAGCCGGGACCTGGATGACATAACTGACGCGCGATTGGGCCTCAGCCAGGGTCATCGGCTCGCCGAGGAGGAGCGTCGTCCCGACCGGAGTCGCGGCCGGTGTCGGGGTCTCGTCGACGAAGATGATCTCGATGCCGTGGATGCCCAGCCGCTTGGCGACCGCGGTGCGCAGCTCCGGCGAGACCGCCAATGCGCCGATCGCGATGATCAGTAGCGCAAGCGCGGCGATCGCCAACCGCCGGGGCCGGAGCAGGGCCGGCCACGACCCGCCCGGACGGGATTCTGCCGGCTCGGCCGCGATGCGGGCGCGGATCGTCGCGGCCAGGTCGGGCGTCGGCGGGTAGGCGACCCGCGGGGCGAGATCGGTCAGCGCCTGCTCGAGGTCGGCGAACCGGGTGAGCTCAGACATCGCTCATCCTCCCTCGCTCTGCGCGATCGGTCGTGGCGGAGAGCTGCGCCCGCAGCCGCTCCAGCGCCCGCGAGAGGCGGGACTTGACCGTGCCGCGCGGGCAATCGAGCGCGCTGGCCATCTCCGCCTCGGTCAGATCGAGGAAATAGCGGTAGGCGATGATGGCGCGGTCCTCCTCGCGCAGCTGGTTCAGGGCCTCGACCAGGCGAGCGCGCTGATCGGCCGCGATGGCAGCCTGCTCGGGCGAATGCTCTCCGTTCGGCGCCGGGCGATCGGCGATGGCGGCGAGATCGACGGTCGGGTGCCGGTTGGCGGCGGTCCGGCGGTTGCGGGCCTCGTTCGCGACGATCTGGAGCAGCCACGGCCGGAACGGGGCGCCGCTCCGGAAGCGGCCCAGCGCGAAATACGCCTTGACGAAGGCGGATTGGGCGGCGTCCTCGGCCTCGGCCGCATCGCCGGTGATCATCCAGGCGGTGCGAAAGGCGAGATCCTGGTATTGCCGCACAAGCGCTTCGTAGGCGACGCCATCCCCATTTCGGGCGCGCTCAATAGCGATCGACTCGTCCAGTGGAGGCCTCCCACGGTCGATTGTTCATTCCTTATACAACCGGTCGGGATGGGAGGTTCCCGGTTGTTCTAGGGCGTCGGTGTCGCGACCGATGCCGGGGTCGCGGGCATTTCCTGGGCGGCGCTGACGAAGGCGGTCACCAGCGCGGTCAGCCCGTCCTGGCTGTCGGCCGAGGCGGTATAGAGCCACGGGGAATCGGCATATCCCCATGTCATGGTGTACAGGGGCCGAATGATTTCCGGGGTGGCCGGGGTATCTCCCGCGATCCCGGCGGTGGTGCCGGCCACGAGCCAGACGACCGCGCCGTCCTGGCCATACGCCACGGTTCCCGTGTCCTTCGCATTGGCCGCGAGCGCGATGTAATCGGCCGCGGTGAAGTCCGCCGGGAAGAAGTCGCCGGCCGGCAAGTTGACTGCCTGCAGCATTTGCGAGGGACCGACCCCGGCGACGGGATTGCCGATGGTCAGCCTGATCCGGTCCTCCTCGACCGTCATGCCGGCGAATCGGGACTCCTCGCCGGTCTTCATCACCTCTTTGAAGAGGGCGACGATCGCCGGGCCATCCTCCGGCAGCGTCACCGTGGCGACCCCAAGCGGTGCGGTCTGCTGCGGGATCTCCGGGCGCTCCGGTGTCGCCTGTTGCGCAAAGGCCGGGCTGATCAGCGTGCCGAGCAGGACCACGGCAAAGGCGATCGCTATCTGGATGTGCCGCATGTTCTGCTTCCTTCCGTTCCGTGGGATTCGACGTATGCGCAGTGGAGTCGCCTTTGTACTATGAATAGGCTTTAGCGTGTCCTTTAATGCCATCCTGCACATGAACAAGGAAATCGAGAGTTGGACAGTAATGCGGATCAAACCAGGGAGCTGAGTCTCGGAGAACAAGCGCCCCAGGACCGCCAACGTTTTGGTCTCGACTCCGAGCGATGGTCAGCATTCCTGGAGATGCTTGACCAACCAGTTCGCGACCTCCCCGAGCTTGCGCGGCTTTTTCGCGAGCCATCGATCTTCGAAGACGTCCCAACGGCTCAATCATTGGAGCCCCGCCACTACGAGTAGCGAACCGATCATCCATCCTCGTCGAGCAGCGTGCCGCCGAGCCAACCCTGCTCCAGCCACCGCTCGATCTCCCCGATCTCCAGCGGATTCTCGAACAGGTAGTTGAGCAGGTCGTCCATTCGCTCGGGAATGCGCACCCCGCGGTCGTACGCACTGCGCTGCCACAGGGCGCCGCTTCCCCCATGCGTCCACCACCGCTTCGTCGAGAACGACTTGTAATTGCGGAGGATGGTGATCAGGTCGGTCTCCTCGATCTGGATAAGGGCATGGAGGTGATTCGGCATCAGGCAATAGAGCAGCAGCGGGGCGGTGGCATGGGCGCAGGCGGTCCGGAGGCAAGCAATCAGATCCGCGGCCAGGGCCGGCGCAGTCAGGACGGCGCGGCGATCGCGACTGGCCATGGTGACATGCCAGATCGAGCCGTGGTCGGCGTAGCGTTCGAGCGGCAGGCGAATGCGTTGGCGATGAAATTGGCGCATGGGGGCGATCATATCGGGGATTGACGATTCGCGCATCGGTGACCGGGTTCTTCGGCTGCTCAAGGCGGGTACGGAGCCCCGCCACTACGAACGGAGGGGTTGGTTGCGCGGGCGGGGTATGGTTTCGGGGCCGTATTGGTTGGCTGGGATGAAGGGTGATCGATGAAGCGAATTGGGCTGGCGGTTTTGGCTGTCGCGGTGATGGTATCGGTTTTGGGGGTGGCGCTCCTGCAGCGTGGCAACGATGCTAAGGCGCAGGCGACGAAATCGCCGATCCTGGTGATGGAGGTCGCCTCGTGGGCCAAGGGGGATGTCGACCCGACCACCTGGCAGTGGCAGGCGCTCGAGAGCGGCGAGCTGCACGTCGCCTTCTGGGCGCCCGGCAAGATGGCCTGCGCCGAGATCGCGCTGCCGCCCGGGGTGACCGCGAGCTATGCCAACGCCAAGGGCAAGACGGCGACGGTCGCCGGGCCGGGGGATGCGGTCGAGATGTGCGAGGCCCGCTTCTCCCGCGCGAACGGGTAGCCGAGGAATACCGGGCCGCCCGGCACTACGTTTTGGTCTCGCCGATACCGCGCTACGGTTCGAGGAGGGCGGCGACTTTGCGGCGGATTTCCGCTTCGTCGACTACGACGTAGCTGAGCGGCATGTGCAGGATCGGGTCGTCGAAGGTGGCGATCTCGCCTTCGAGGCGCATCATCGTGACCGCGTCCTCGGTGCAGATCGAGCGGTAGGTGCTGGCCAGATCGATCATCTCGGGGACGGTGAGATCGGTGCGCAAATTGTTCTGGATGGCAGGCAGGAACTCGCGGATCGAGGCCAATACCTCGAGTCCGCTCGACTCCCTGATCAGCGCCCGGATCACCTGCTGCTGCCGCTTGATCCGGCCGAAATCGCCCTCGGCGTCGCCCCGGTGGCGGGAATAGGAGAGGGCCTGCTTGCCGGTCATCCGCTGCGAGCCGGCCGGGAAGACGGTGCCATCGGCAGCAGTGAATCCCTCCGGCACATCGACGGTGATCCCGCCGACCGCATCGACCAGGTCCTCAAAGCCGGTGAAGTCGATCAGGACGTAGTGGTCGATCGGCAGGCCGATCAGGTCGCTGACAACCTGCACCTCGTAGTCGATCCCGCCGAGGGCAAGCGCGTGGTTGATCTTGCTCTGGCCGTAGCCGGGCAGCTCGGTGCGGGTGTCGCGGGGGATCGAGAGGACGCGGCAGGCGTCCGAAGTCGGATTGAGGTGGACGACCATCAGCGAGTCCGGACGGACC
>DASQCG010000396.1:0-8045 GCA_035634825.1 Thermomicrobiales bacterium
CGCTCGCGGACGATCTCCCGCACCACCTTGAGCGACTCGACCGGGATCTCCTCTTCATCTTCCTCCGGTTCCCGCTCCTCGGGATCGATCCCGCTCGCTTCCAGCGAAACAATCTTGACCGGCGTCAGGCCGCGACCCCGCCGGGCCCGATAGAACTCGACCTTGGCCCGCGCGTAGGCGTGCCACGCCAGCCGCACCTGCTCGTTGATCAATGGTTCGCACTCGACGCAGACTTCGTCGCCGCGATCGACACGTGCCGCCAGCACCGCCGCGACCGCCTCCTGGCGCAGATCCGTCGTGGACGGGTGGTCGACATCTTCGACCGGCAGCTCCTCCGGGTGATGGCACATGTAGGCGCCGGAGTCCGTGATGTGGGTATCGGGGAAGGGCGTGAAATTGTGCTCGTCGGGGAGCTCCGGCTCGACCTCGGCGTCGTGATAGCTGGACATGGGACGCGGTCCTCTCGCACTGGGATCAGGCGCGCAATGCTGTGGAAACACGACACCGCAGCTGATCGGCCTGTCACTGATCCCAGAATAGAACGTCTGTTCTATTTCCGCAAGCGGGAGTTGCGGCCCATGCCCCTCGGCCTACTCCGACCGCATCACCCACGTCGGCTCCGCCGCACGCACCGTGGCCCACGCTCGAGCGCCCCGCACCAGCAGCTCGGCCGCACTCTCGACCGAGATCTTCCCCTCCTGGCCATCCGGATTGACCGAGACCACCGCGAACGCGCAAACCTTGCCCGTCTGGAATACGGCGTTCAACACCTCGACGACCGGCTCGACTCCCGGCCCACCCGGCTCGACTGTCGGATGGTTCGGCTGCAAGGTTGCATCGAGGATGTCGGAATCGACGTGGACGTAGATCTGATCGCACGTTGTCGCAAGCCGGGCAATTCCCGCCAGGATCGGCGATATATCGAACCCCTTGCCGAATCGCGCGACCTCGACATCCGTCGCCCGGATCAGCGCCTCCTCGGCCTCATCCAGGTTGCGCACATCGACCATCACGATCCGACTCGTCGGCAACGGCACCTGCTGCCCGGCGCCCTCCCGCCACTCCGGCCAGCACAACCCGGCCGCCACCGCGACCGGCATCCCGCCGAGCATTCCCGACAGCGAGGTCCGTGGCGTGTTGAAGTCACCGTGCGCATCCAGCCAGAGCAAGCCCAGCCGCACCGTCGGCCCGTACGCGGCCTGGATCCCCGCGATCATCCCGATCGTGTGGCTGCAATTGCCGCCGATCAGCACCGGCGCTACATCCTGCCGCAACGCCCCCGCGACCGCACGGCCGACCCGGGCATTGATTCCCGCCAGCGCCGCGATCGGGTCATCCGCCATCCCTGTCGGCGCGGACACCGACACCACCTGATCGACCGTCGCCCTGGCTCCGGCCAATCGCTCGACGATCCCTGTATGCAGAAATGCCGCGGCCGCGCCGGCCAATGCCGCCGCCCGCTCGGGATCCCGCGTTCCCGCTGTCCCCGCCACACTCTCCGTCGTAATCAGCCGAATCTCCATCAGGTCGCTCCGCTCCGGACTTCAGACATCACGTCAGACTTCGGACTTCAGTTTCCAGTTTCTCGTTTCCAGTTTCTAGTTCGGTTTTCGGCTTTCGGTTTTCGGTTTTCGGACAGATCGTATCCGATTTCTGCCCTCTGACCCCTGATCCCTTCGTGCTCACGTCTCACGTCTCCCTGTTGTGCCAATTCCGACTCCTCTGCTAGGATTAAACCTGACCGGTTTGGTCCGAATTGGACCAGCCTTCCGTAAGACGGCGCATGGGCGCCGTCGTTTCATGTCACCCCCTCCCAAGGAGGTTCCGCATGTCGTTGACTCGTCGTTCGCTGCTCGCCGGCGGCGCCGCGCTTTCGTCCGCCGCGCTGCTGACCGGCCGCGTATCCGCCACCGGCATCGAGTTGGATGCCAGCCCCACACCGTGGGCGTCGCCGGTCGGTGGCGAGATGGTCGTTTACTCCGGCCGCAACGAAGCCCTGGTCGGCCCACTGCTCGAGGAGATGAAAAAGGACATCGGCGTCGACATCAGCGTCCGCTACGGCAACACGGCCGAGCTGGCGGCGACGATCCTCGAGGAGGGCAAGAACAGCCCGGCCGATGTCTATTTCGCGCAGGATGCCGGCGCCCTCGGCGCGCTGGCCAAGGCGGGCGTCCTTGCCCCCCTGCCGCAGGATCTGCTCGACAAGGTCGATCAGCGCTTCCGCTCCAGCGACGGGCTCTGGATCGGCACCTCCGCCCGGGCTCGCGTCCTTGCCTACAACACCGAGACCGTCGATCCGGCCACCCTGCCCAATACCGTCGAGGCCCTGGTCGATCCGAAATGGTCCGGCAAGCTCGGCTGGGCGCCACCGAACGCCTCCTTCCAGGCCTTCATTACCGCCTTCCGCCTGCTCAGGGGCGATGACGCCGCCCGCAAATGGCTCGAAGGCATGATGGCCAACAACATGACCGCCTTCGACAACAACGCCGACGCCCTCCGCGCGGTCGCCCGCGGCGAGCTGGCCGGCGCGCTGGTCAACCACTACTACAAGTACGAGGTCATGCGCGAGGAAGGGCACGACATCCCGGTCGAGAACCACTTCTTCGACCCGGGCGATGTTGGCTCGCTCGTCAATGTCGCCGGCGTGGCGATCCTCAAGACGACCGGGCACGCCGAGCAGGCCGATGCCTTCACTCGCTTCCTGCTCGATGTCGAGGCGCAGCAGTACTTCGCCAAGGAGACGGCCGAGTACCCGATCGCCGACGGCATCAAGCCCTATTACGACGACCTCCCGCCGCTCGACCAGGTCCACGGTCCGGACATCGATCTCAACGACCTCGACGACCTCGAAGGCACCCTGGAGATGCTGACAGATCTGGGTCTGCTGTAGGGGCAGATGGCAATCTGCCCGAGGCGCGGAGACGGGGAGGCGCGGTGTTCTCCCCTCTCCCGCCCCGTTTTCTTGGCGGGAGAGGGGCCGGGGGTGAGGGTTACCGCTCTACCGTAATCGTCTCGCCGCGCCGCCCGGGAATGAATTCCCGGTCTCAGCACCGGATGTCGGTTGAAACCGGCACAATCGGCCGGGATCATTCCCCCCGGCTGCCCAGCCCCGGCGAGGTGGACAACGCAGGACTCGCTGGAAACTAGAAACGAGAAACTGGAAACTCCGTCACTGACCACAACCATGGTAGCCAGCACGATCGAGCAACAACCGAAGCCGCCCCCGGTCATCGCCCGCCCGCGCGGTCGCTCGACCCGCCGCGCCCCACTGCCGTTGCTGATCGCCGCACTCCTGGTCGCGCTCCTGATGCTCTCCCCGGCAATCTATCTTGCCATCCGCGCCACGGACGCCGGCGCCGAGGCCTTCACCATCCTGAAGCGCCCGCACAACATCGAAATCATCCGTAACTCGATCGTCCTCGCCGTACTGGTCGGGCTCACCTCCGCCCTGATCGGCGTGCCCTTCGCCTGGCTGCTGGAACGGACCGACCTGCCGGCTCGCCGGCTCTTCTCGATCATGTCGCCACTCCCACTCGCGATCCCGTCCTACGTCGGCGCGCTGGCCTTCATCGAGTTTCTCGGCCCGCGCGGCATGGTTCAGCGCTTCCTGGCCGACCACACGACGATCGACACGATCCCCAGCATCTACGGTTTCTGGGGCTCGTACCTGGCCCTGACCCTGTTCACCTTCCCTTATGTCCTGCTTCAGGTTCGCGCCACCTTCACTCGCCTCGACCCATCCTTCGATGACGCGGCCAGATCCCTCGGCCACGGACCCTGGCGCACCTTCGTCCGCACGACTCTGCCGCTGCTCCGGCCCGCGATCGTCGCCGGCGCCCTGCTCTCGGCGCTCTACGCGATCTCGGACTTCGGTGTCGTCACCCTGTTGCGCTACGACACCTTCACCCGCGCCATCTACACGCAGTACCGCTCGTCCTTCAACCGCAGCAACGCGGCGGTCCTCGCGCTCGTCCTGGTCCTCTTCGCGGTGATCCTGGTCTCGGCTGAGATCGCCCTGCGCGGCCGGGCCGTCTACCACCGGGTCGGCGGCGGCGCGCGCCGGGAACCGAAGCGGATCGCCCTCGGCCGCTGGAAGATTGCCGCGGTCGCCTTCTGCTCGGGCGTGCTCTTCCTCGGCCTCGGCATCCCGGTGCTGGTGATCCTCTGGTGGCTGATCGATCGCAAGGGCCAAGTCGAATCGACCAGCCGGCTGCTCACCGCGATGTGGCACTCGCTCGAGCTGGGTGCGATCGTCGGCCTCGGCACGCTGTTGATTGCTCTGCCGGTCGCGATTCTCTCGGTCCGCTTCCGCAGCCGCCTGGCGAACACGATCGAGCGGATCTGCTACCTCGGCTACGGCCTGCCCGGTATCGTGATCGCGCTGACCTTCGTCTTCTTCGGGATTCGCGTCGCCACGCCGCTCTACCAGACGCTGCCGCTCCTGATCATCGCCCTCGCCATCCGCCACCTGCCGCAGGCGCTGGGGGCGGAGCGATCGTCCCTGCTGACCGTCAACCCACGAGTCGAGGAGGCCGCGCGCAGTCTCGGCCGCAACGCCGGCGCGACCTTCGCCCACGTCACCCTCCCGCTTGCCCGCTCCGGCTTCGTGGCCGGCTGGGCCCTGGTCTTCGTCGCGGTGATGAAGGAGCTGCCGATCACGCTGCTGCTGGCGCCGATCGAGTACCGCACCCTGGCCACCGAAATCTGGACGGCGTCCGGCTCCGGGGCCTACAGTGATGCTGCGGTCCCGGCCTTGATTCTGGTCGTGATCGCCAGCCTGCCCACCCTGCTCTTCCGCACCGAGCGCCGTCAAGCGAGCACCGAATCCGATGAGTCAGCAGCCCGATCTCTTACTCCCGACCCGACCGCAACCTGACGAAGCCCAACCCCTGGCCCTCGTCTGCCGAGGGCTGGTCAAGCGCTTCGGCAGCCTCACCGTCGTCCGAAACGTCGACTTCGACGTCCCCGCCGGCTCCTTCACCGCGCTCCTCGGCCCCTCCGGCTGCGGCAAGACGACGATGCTCCGCCTGATCGCTGGCTTCGAGCGGGTCGATGCCGGCACGATCGAGCTCAACGGTCGCCTGATCAGCGGCCCTACCCGGCACGAGCCGCCGGAGCGCCGCCGCGTTGGCATGGTCTTCCAGGAGGGCGCGCTCTTCGGCCACCTCGATGTCGCCGCCAACGTCGGTTTCGGCCTGAACCGGTCGGATAACCGGGAAACCGTAATTGCCGAGACGCTGCGGATGGTCGGCCTGACCGGTTACGAGCGCCGGATGCCGCACGAGCTGAGCGGCGGTCAGCAGCAGCGCGTCGCCCTTGCCCGGGCCCTTGCGCCCCGGCCCGAGATCCTGCTGCTGGACGAGCCCTTCTCCGCCCTCGATGCCGAGCTCCGCATCCAGGTCCGGGTCGAAGTCCGCTCCCTGCTCCGCTCGCTCGGCACGACGGCCGTCCTCGTCACGCACGACCAAGAGGAGGCGCTCAGCCTCTCCGACCGCGTCGCGGTCATGATGGAGGGCCAGATCATCCAGCAGGACTCGCCCGAAACGCTCTATCACCGCCCGGCCACCAGGCAGATCGCCACCTTCGTCGGCGATGCCCAGTTCGTCGACGGCGTCGCGACCGGCCGCCGCGTCCAGACCGTGCTCGGCACCTTGCCCCTGACCAGCGCGGCCGATGGACCGGTCAGCGTCATGATCCGGCCGGAGCAAATCCGCCTCGTCCCACCCCGCGTCAACGAGCCGGCCAACGCGATCGTCGAAGACCGCCTCTTCTTCGGTCACGACCAGTTGCTGCGGGTCCGCCTGCAAACCGGCAGCACGGTCCAGGTCCGCCTCGGCGCCTACGGCGGCATCCGCCCCGGCCACATCGTCCACGTCGCCGTCCGGGGCGCGGTTACGGCATTTCCAGTGGGTTGAGAGAACAGGGATCGGTCGTTGGAAAGAGCATAGGGGCTAATCGATGCAGACTTCCTTTCCGTTCCATCGACCATCAACCTTCTACGCGCCGCAACTGCTCGCCTTCTCGATTTCTCGACTCAACCCCTCCCACAAACTCCATCACAGCACACTTCATTCGCCGGATGTGCCCGACCGGGCCGGTTTGTGGGCGGTGGCGATGTGGGCTTCCGTGCCGTAGACCAGTTCACTACCCACTGTGTAGCTCCGGAGCGTCCCAGCCATTTCCGCGCGGATTCCGTCGACCAGGGCCGACCGCCTATCAGCATCAATCGAACGGAACTCCGCGACGGCAGCGGAAAGACTGGCAATCCGATGCTCCAGGTAGCGGTCCGGCTCGGGGAAGCGCACCTCCCGGGTGACCCGCTCGACGTAGATTTCGGCGAACCCGGCCCCGGTGAACAACTCGCGCAACTCGACCTCACTGCCGAGCGAGAACGGAACGTCCATCGCCGGCCTGCCGAGTTGGCGCTCAACCGCACGGGCCATCGCCTGATTGAAGTGATTCCGCTCGATCTCGGTCCAGGTCTCCGTCGCGATGCGGCCGCCGGGCTTCAGAACGCGATGGATTTCGCGAAGGGCCGCCGGACGATCGGGAAAGAATTGCAACCCCTGTTGGATCGTCACCAGGTCGAAGGTATCGACCGGAAAAGGAACCGAATCCGCCGAGCCGACGTGCCAGTCGATCGCCGCGCCTTCCCGATCAGCGGCCGCCCGGGCGACATCGATCATGGCGGGGTTGAGATCGAGTCCGGAGATACTCGCCCGACCCTCCAGGTGACGAAAGACGAGACGGGCGACGATCCCGGTCCCACAGGCGAGATCGAGGATCCGCTCACCGGGCCGGGGCTCGGCACGGGAGATCAGTTCACCGGTCCACGGGCGAAACAGGTTCGCAACGTAGAAGTCCTCATAGGTCTGCGCGGGATTGCCTTCTTGCTGAGACATGGCGCTCACCTCAGTGCGAAGAGCGGTTTCAGTCACGATCAGCCAGACCAGCATACGGAACTCAATTTGCTCGAACAATCACCCGACTGGCTCGCACCCTCTTCGACATTGCCCGGCCGATAGGAGACCCACTCCTCACTGATCGTGCCCTGCGACGTGACGGGGCGCGCCAGGTAGCCGTGAGGTCGGGTTGGGGAGCCGGCAGTTCCAGTACCGGCATACGTCTGGTTCGACGATTCCGGATGATGCGGATATCCGGCATACTCCCCAATTGCGCGGGAAGATGTCCCCATTGACACGGCGACCTACCGGCGTAGAGTGTCGGAACACGCCACTCCCGCGCCCCTCCGCTCGACCGCACGTCGCGGTTCGGTCGACGGCTGCGGATGGCACGGAGGATGGCCATGTGCCCTATCACGGATCGCCCCTCGCATTCGCTTGACCGTCGCACCTTGCTGGTCGGCTCAGCGTCGTTGGCTGCCGCCCTCACCCAGCATCTGGGACACACTGGAGCGCAGGGGGCAACACCGGCCCCTTCGCCGGCAGATGCGGCGACAGCGTCGCTGGATGCACTCACGCAGACGCCCGTCGGCGAGCAGCTCGCATGGCTTTTGGCCGCGATAAACGATGGCGGCGCCACGCTCACCGAAGCCGATGTTGCCGAGCACGTGTCTCCGGCGTTCCTGGCCGTAATCCCGCCCGCGCAGCTCATCGGCCTCATCCAGCAGCTGGCGAGCGGCTACGGGACACTCACCCTGCAGGGAGTCACGCGCCCGCCGACAGCGACCCAGGCGGTCGCGCTGGTGTCGGCGACGGTTGGCCTGCAACTCGCCCTGCCGATCGCCATCGAAGCGGACCCGCCGCACCGCATCGCTGGTCTGACCGTCTATCCATCACCGCCGGGCGACGGTAAGCCGCTCCAGCCGGCAACGGGCGATGGCGGCCCTATCGCGATGAACACGCCCCTGGTCGATATCGGCGGTCGGGGACTCTACCTGGCTGAGGTGGGCACGGGCGAGCCGACGGTCCTCTTCGAGGCTGGTCTCGGCGATTCGGCCGCCACCTGGGCCGGGGTGATCCCGGCCGTGGCCGTCTTTGCCAACGTCCTCAGCTATGACCGGCCCAACACCAATGCCGGTGCCT
>DASQCG010000397.1:0-3939 GCA_035634825.1 Thermomicrobiales bacterium
TCTGTTCGGCTTCCAGCAGTCGCCGACGATCGAGGCCTGGATCCCGATCTTCCTCTTCTGTGTCCTGTTCGGCCTCTCGATGGACTACCACGTCTTCCTGCTGAGCCGGATCCGGGAGCACTTCGATCAGACCCGGCGCAACACCGAGTCGGTCGCGGTGGGCCTGCAGTCGACCGCGCGGATCATCACCGGGGCTGCCCTGATCATGGTGGTGGTGTTCGGAGGGTTCGCGACGGGCGAGCTGGTCGCCTTCCAGCAGATGGGCTTCGGTATGGCAGTCGCGGTCTTCCTGGACGCGACGGTGGTCCGGACGATCCTGGTGCCTGCGGCGATGGCCCTGCTCGGTGATCGCAACTGGTACCTGCCGAAGTGGCTGAGCTGGCTGCCGAACGTGAGCGTGGAGGGCGCCCCGGCGCGAATCCCCGCCCCGGCCCTGACCGCCTCAGCCGCCGACTAACAAGCTAACCACTCCTCTCTCACCAAGCGCCGGACGGGAATCCCGCCCGGCGCTTTGGCTTGACGTGAACATCCGGCATCGCCTCCTCATCATCCCGATCGGGACGACCGGGAGGCCCGCTCAAAGCGTGTTGATCGCGCGCGCAATCAGGGCGCCGACGATCACGACGGAAATCAGCGATTGCGCCATCATCAGCACCTTCACGCGGTGCGACAGCGCGAGCGTATCGGTGGGGCTGAAGGCGGTGCTCGTATTGAAGGCGAGGAAGAGGTAATCCAGGTACGTCGGCTCCCAACCGGGACTCGCCGCCGGACCATCCGACATCTGCGGGAATACGAAGTCTGTGCTGCGATAGCCGGATTTGGCGCGGCAGACCGGCCCGCCGCCATCGATCTCCCAGTACCAGGTGGCGAATGCGAGCACGTTTATGAACCAGATCAGCGCGGCGTCCCGCAGCAGATTGGACGGATTGGTCCCCTTGCCTGGCAGGCGCTCGACGAGCAAGATCACGCTGGCCGTGACCCCAGCCGTCAGGAGTGCGGCGATCCCAATCCCGATTCCGCGGGACAGTTCGTGCCGCCCGCCTCGACGCGCGATCTCGTGCCCAATCACCAGCACCGCCAGCGCGACAGGGAGCGCCCAGGCAGGCCCGAGGACAAGGCTGTCGGGCAATAGCATGTAAACGCCGGCAGCCACCACGAGCGCGATCAACCCGGGCCAGCGCAATCTCCAGTGATGGCCGCCGCCGGTCACGCCGTTCGTCGCATCTCGTCTCGAGTCCACCCTACCCTCGACCGGTAGCCCGGCATCTTCTGTTGGCAACGGCAATCGTCACTCAATCATAGTGTCCACCCTGGCGCTCGGATATCAGGAGGTCGAGTCGAAATCTGGCGACGCAATGCCGTCCGGCACCCTTTCGCACATCCCCGGGCGATTTTCGGTAGGCTGACGAGCGCAGTCCCGTCGACCCCGGGACAGGAGGAAATGTGGACACGCTTTATAAGGATCTCGGACTCAAGCCCGTCATCAATGCTTCGGCAACCCTGACCCGTCTCGGCGGCTCGCGGATGCCCCAGGAAGTGCTGCAGGCCATGACGGCCGCCGCCGAATCGTTCATCGACCTCAACGCCCTGCAGGAACGGGTCGGCGAACGCATTGCCGAGCTGACCAACAACGAGGCCTGCTACGTCTCGTCCGGTGCGGCCGCCGGGATCATGCTCTCCGTCGCCTCCTGCATCGCCGGGACCGACCCCGCCAACACGTTCGTCTTCCCCCACCTCGACGGCCTGCCGAAGACCGAGGTCATCGTCCAGAAGGTCCAGCGCAACGGCTACGATTACGCGATCGCCCAGACCGGCGCCACCGTCGTCGAGATCGGCAACACCGCCGAGGAGCTGGAAGCCGCGATCTCCGACAAGACGGCCTGCATTGTCTGGTTCGCCGGCGGACCGCTGGCAAAGGACGCATTGCCCGTCGAAGAGGTGATCCGGATCGCAAAGCGGCGCAACGTCCCGGTCATCGTGGACGCCGCTGCCCAGGTTCCGCCGGTTGAGAGCCTCTGGCACTTCACCCGCGACCTCGGCGCGACCGGTGTCGTCTTCAGTGGCGGCAAGGGGATCCGGGGTCCGCAGTCGAGCGGACTCGTCCTCGGCACGAAGGAGCTGATCGCCGGCTGCCGCGCCAACGGCAACCCGAACCACAGCCTCGGCCGCCCGATGAAGGTCGGCAAGGAGGAGCTGGCCGGTATCCTCGCCGCCGTCGAATACACGCTCGAGCAGGACGAAACCGCACTCCTCGAGCAGTACGAGAATATCGTCCACGGCTGGATCGAGGATCTCGCCGGTCTGCCCGGGATAACCACCGAGGCTCGCTTCCCGAGCGAGGCCGGCCAGCCGCACAGCCGCGCCTTCATCCACATCAACCCGCCCTGCCCGCTCAGCCGGGACGAGATCGTCCAGCGCCTCTGGGATGGCGATCCCCACATCGCCGTTACCGCCGTCCACGACGAGCCCGACGCCATCGCCCTCAACCCGCAAACCGTCGACCCCGCCGAAGCGGACATCATCGTGAATCGCATTCGCGAGGTCATTGGGAGTTAACGGGATTCGGGATTCGGGATTCGGGATTCGGTTTTCGGGCTAGTGCTTGGCGAATGAGCAGCCACGCTCCCCCCTCAATAGCCGGACAATCGAAGGTAATCTCCCGAACCTCGAAAACCGAATCCCGAAAACCGAAAGGAGTCTTCATGTCTTTCAACGTCAAGAAACGCGGCAAATTGACCTACTACTACACGGGAGATCGGCCGGTTCTCTCGGCGCTGGTCACTGAGGAGCAGGCGGACGGCGACCTCAAGATCCACTTCGCCGGGCTGACCGGCGGCTATTCGGCCAAGAGCGTGCTCAGCCTCGATGAGCTGGTCACCATGGACCCGCATCGCGAGATCCCACTCGTCTTCCAGTGCTGGGAGAAGTGGCTGCAGGACGCCGGCATCGCCCAGTCCCTGCGCGAGGTCGATTTCATCGAGATGCACGCCTTCGGCTGCCAGCCGAAGAGCCCGAACCCGCTGGTCGACCCGGTCGGTTTCGCCGCCGAGCAGGATCGCCTGAGAGCCGCCTACGCCGAAGCCTATGCCGGCTTCTTCGCCGACAACCTGCCCGAAAACGGCGTCCCCTGCCGCTTCACCGTCCACCTCGTCGACGTCCCCGACAAGGCCGCCTCCTACGAGTTCTACTCAACCGCCCTCCTCCAGCGCTCATTGCAGAAGAGCAACGGAGAGTCGTAGCGAAATCCGCACGCCGGTGCGCATACTGACTTGACAACGACCGGTGTCCATCATGGGTGGGCGAACATCCCGCCCTGCGAATGGAATTGCGCATGGCCTCACCAGCTCCGGTCAATGCATTTGCCGACCAGCCAGGCAGCCCGTCCGGCGCGGTTCACGCTGCCCGCCAAGGCTCTCTCCTCCGCGCGCCACTTTCGTCGTTCATTGGCCGCGAGCAGGAGATCGACGAGATCACACGGCTCCTGCAACGGCCCGATGTGCGCCTTGTCACCCTGACCGGTCCCGGCGGCGTCGGCAAGACCCGGCTCGCGCTTCAGGTCGCAGACCGGCTGCGACCCGCGTTCCCTGAGGGTGTCGCGACTGTCTCGCTCGCCCCGATCCGCGATCACGAACTCGCGCTGAGCGCGATTGCTCAGACACTTGGACTTCGTGACACGTCTGACGTGCCCATTGCCCAGCAATTGGCCGACGCCCTGCATGATCGTACGATGCTGCTGGTGCTTGATAACTTCGAGCAAGTCGTCGACATGGCGCCGGGAATTGCGGCCCTCCTTGCCGCCTGCCCGCAGCTCAAGGTACTGGTGACGAGCCGATTCGTCCTGCATGTGTCCGGCGAGCACGATGTTGCGGTCGGACCACTGAAGCTGCCGCCCATAAACCCCAACCTCCCGCTTTCCACAATCAGCGACTCGCCGGCCGT
>DASQCG010000398.1:0-3836 GCA_035634825.1 Thermomicrobiales bacterium
CTATCGCCCCCAGAACGAGCAGGCGATGGTCCATGCCTCGATCGCCTACGCCAAGATGAAGAACCGGCTCCAGACCTTTGCCTGCACCTCGTCGGTCGGGCCCGGCGCGACCAACATGGTGACCGGCGCGGCCACGGCCACGGTCAACCGGCTGCCGGTGCTGTTGCTCCCGGGCGACACCTTCGCCAGCCGCTTGCCGCATCCCGTTCTGCAGCAGCTCGAGCACCCGATGGCGATGGACATCAGCGTCAACGACGCCTTCCGCCCGGTCTCCCGCTTCTGGGATCGGATCACCCGGCCGGAGCAGCTCCTGAGCAGCCTGCCCGAGGCGATGCGGATCCTGACCGATCAGGCCGAGACCGGCGCAGTCACCATTTGCCTGCCGGAGGACTCCCAGACCGAGGCCTACGACTGGCCGGCGGCATTCCTCGAAGAACGGGTCACGACTGTCTACCGGAATCTTCCGGCGCGGGGGGCGCTCGATCGAGCGGCGGAACTGATTCGGTCGGCCCAGCGACCGTTGATCATCGCCGGCGGCGGGGTCATCTACTCCGAGGCCACCGCTGAGTTGGCCAATTTCGCGGAGCGGTTCGGGATCCCCGTCTGCGAGACGCAGGCCGGCAAGGGTTCGCTGCCCTGGAACCACCCGCTCAACGTCGGCCCGATCGGCGCGAATGGCGGACTGTCCGCGAACCGGCTCGCTGCGCAGTCCGATCTGGTGCTGTTGATCGGCACGCGGTTCGCCGACTTCACGACGGCCTCACGGACCGCCTTCCAGAATCCGGACGTCCGGTTCGCAGCAGTCAACGTCGCCGCTTATGACGCGCATAAGGCCGGCTCGTTGCCGCTCATCGGCGATGCCCGGGCGACGATCGAGGCGCTCGGCGAGCGACTCTCGGCATCCGGCTTCACGACAGTCGCGGCCTACGGCGATGAGGTCGAGCGGCTCAAGAACGAGTGGGACCGGGCCGTGGATTCGATCCGGGCGGTTACCGATCCGAATGCGCTCAACCAGGCGAACGTGATCGGCATCGTCAATGAGGCGAGCGGGCCAAATGACGTGGTCGTCTGCGCGGCCGGTGGCTTGCCCGGCGACCTGCTCAAGCTCTGGCGGCCGGTTGATCCCAAGGGCTACCACCTGGAATACGGCTACTCCTGCATGGGGTACGAGATCGCCGGCGGGCTGGGCGTCAAGATGGCCGCGCCCGACCGCGAAGTCTTCGTGATGGTCGGCGACGGCAGTTACCTGATGCTCCACACCGAGATCGTGACCTCGATCCAGGAGGGGCGCAAGATCGTCATCGTGCTGCTCGACAACGGCGGCTTCGGCTGCATCCGCGGCCTGCAGATGGCGAACGGCACGCCGTCGTTCGGCACCGAGCTGCGTTTCCGGGACGAGTCGACCGGGCAGGCGACCGGACCAAACGTGCCGGTCGACTTCGCCCGCAATGCCGAAAGCCTCGGCGCACGTTCGATCCACGTTCGGAATGAGCGGGAGCTACGGCAGGCTCTGGAGCAGGCGAAACAGGCCGATCGCACCACGCTGATCTCGATCGCGGTCCCGATCGACGTTCAGGTACCAGGCTTCGAGAGCTGGTGGGACGTCCCGGTGGCCGAGGTAACTGACGAGGCATCGGTCGAGGCCGCCCGCGACGCCTACGAAGAGCAGCGCAAAAAGCAGCGCGTCTTTGTGTGACACACCCGATGTAGGGGCAGATGGCAATCTGCCCGGACGCGACTGGCAGCATTGATGTCATTCCTGAGCCTGTCAACGTGGTGTGCTATCTGAGGCATTCGTTTCGGAAACGGCGGGCAGATTGCCATCTGCCCCTACATTGTCCCGGGGGACCTGATGCGGGCTGATTTGACCTTTGGCGTGATCGGCCTCGGCCGGATGGGAATGCTCCACGCGACCAATTTACGCGGCGCGATCGTCGGCGCGCGGCTAAAGGTGGCCGCCGTCTCGCCCGAGGACCGGAAGCGACTCGAAGCGGAGGGATCGGCGCCTGCCCCGCTGGTCGATGTCGACGACCTGATCAATGACCCGGAGATCAACGCCGTCGCGGTCGTCTCCCCCACGGCCAACCACCGCGAGCACATCGAGCGCTGCGCGGCGGCGGGCAAGGCCGTCTTCACCGAGAAACCGGTCGCCTCGACAATGGAGGACACCCTGGCCGTCGCCGAAGCGGTCCGGAAGAGCGGAACCCTGTTCCAGATCGGCTTCCAGCGCCGCTATGACCCGAGTTACGCCCGCGCCCGCGAGCTGATCGAGCAGGGCGCGATCGGCAGTGTCGAGATGTTCCGCGGAATCAGCTGCGACGGCATCCCGCCGGTCAGCTACCTGCGCACCAGCGGCGGCCTCTTCCGCGATCTCGGCGTGCACGATATCGACGCCGCCCGGTTCCTGACCGGTGAGGAGATCACGGACGTCAGCGCGACCGGGGCTATCCTGATCGAGCCGCAACTGGCCGAGTTCGACGATGTCGATTACGGCATCGTTACGCTCCGTTTCACGAACGGCGCGCTCGGCGTGATCCAAAACAGCTGGCGCGCCCCTTACGGCTACGACATCCGGGCCGAGGTCCACGGCTCCGAAGGCAAGGTGATCGCCGAAGTCGACGCCAGGGAGCCAACCGCGCTGTACACCGATCGCGCCTTCACATTCCGCCGCCATCACCTCTTCGTCGAGCGCTTCGCCGATGCGTATCGCCTCGAGATGCAGGCCTTCGTGGACGCAGTCCATGCCGACCGCGCGCCAACACCGGGCATCGAGGACGGCGTCCGCGCCTTCGCCGTAGCCGACGCCGCCACCCGCAGCCGGCAAGAGAACCGCTGGGTGGAGGTGGGTTGAAAGTGGAGCGTTGAGGGAAAGGTCGTCGTAGGTCAGTGATTGGCAATTGGTAAGGGCGCAGTGCGGGGCTGCGCCCTTACTGGTCGGTTTCAACCGACTTCCGGTATTGAGACGGGGGGTTTCAACCCCCGGCGGGATCCGGTCAGTCGCCGCTGGCGGTGCCGGCGAAGCTTGGAGGCGGGGCCTCTTCGGTATCGGTCCCGGTCGGCTGCTTGCTTAACAGGCGATAGAGGTAGAAGGCATACGCCAGGAGCAGCACCCCGAATACGACCAGAACGACCGCGATTATGTTGACTCGTGTGCTGGAATTGTCCGTGTTACCGGTGAGAAACAGGATGCCGAGGACGATGGCGAGTCCACCCATGATCAGCGCGCCGATCCGAATCCCGCTTTCCTCTCGCGCGAGCACCGTCGCCGCGAGTCCGATCAGCCCGTAGCCGATGAGGCCCAGACCAAGAATGAACCGCGATGCGTCGGCGTCCAGGTAGTCGGAAACCGGTTCCAGCGTCACGATGAGACCAACGGCGACGCCTACGCCGGAACGAAATAGCCGATACGGCGCGGCCGGATGGGTGGGATTGCGGAAACTTGCATACGCCTCAATTGCGGCGGTGACCAAAAGGATGGCGCCAATCAACTGGCGGGCAATGTCGCGCGCCTTGTCCGGCTGCACCAATGCGTAAATGCCAACAAGCGCCAGCGCACCACCCTCAATCGCAACGATGTACCACGGAATGCCGCGGCGCCACGGCGCGCTTTGCAGCATTGTCGACTTCGCTCGATCCTCCATCTCTCTCGCCTCCATCGAATCTGCTGGTCGACGGCCGCACCACTCCGGCCGGTAGCATTAGTCGTGGGCTAACTGGTCGATACAGGCGACAACGGAGAGGATTATCACCGGATCAATTCCGGGAACGATTTCCACGCCGTAGATGTCGCGAACCCGGAACCACTTCTTCGAGACCACCGCGGCCGAAAAGCCGTC
>DASQCG010000399.1:0-1587 GCA_035634825.1 Thermomicrobiales bacterium
GTTCATGTGAATCCTGGATGTTTCGCGGGAGAAGTAAGCCGCGATTGCGGCGATTACTGCAAACACGATCGTGACGGTGCCGACCACCAAGATCACCCGTCCTTCACCAGCGTCGGCCGCCGCCCGGCAGGTCTCGCCCGATGGCAAGACCGTGTCTGGCACGAACTTCTTGCTCACCACGCACGCGCCGGGCGTGGGCGGGGCGAGTAGCGGGTAGATCGCGGGCAGGAACGCGGTGATCAAGGTGCCGATGTTCTGCGCCACCGCGAACGCCGAGACCCGTGTCTTGGTCGGAAACTGTTCCGGGAAAAAGGCCGGGAAGACGGCGTTGTAGCCCTGGTAGACGATGCCCCACATCAGGATGGCGAGAAGGAATGCTATCGGGAGATTCCCGTGGCTCACCGCCCACAGATACGGGTAGCCGAGAAGTCCCGCCGCCAGACAGCCGAAAATGATGACCGGGCGTCGGCCGATCCGATCGGAAAGATCGCCCACGAACGGGATCAGGATCACCGCGACGACGTTCCCGGCCACCGTGATCCAGAGGTAGTCCGACGTGTGCAACCCGACTCCGTAGGCCGCGTTGGTCGCGAAGGTCGCTCCGAAGACGGTCACCGTGGTCGGAACGACGTTCATCAGAGCCATGCAGATCACCCGGAGCATGTCGGCGCCGTTCTCCTTGACCGCCTGGACGATCGGCGCCTGCGGCACCTCGCCGTGGACTTCCTCCTCCTTGAACGCCGGCGTCTCATCGACCCGTCGACGGATGATGTAACCCGCAAAAACCACGACCGCGCTGAGCAGGAACGGGATTCGCCAGCCCCAGCTTTGAAAGGCGTCCTCGGACAGTAGCCAGGACAACGGCAGGAAGACCGCTGCGGCCAGGATCTGTCCGGCCTGCACGCCCTGCAGGGTGAAGCTGGTGAAGTAGCCGCGCCTACCGAATGGTGCGTGCTCGAGGGTCATCGAGCCGGCCCCGGCGAGTTCACCACCGACGGCAAAGCCCTGGATCAATCGCAGGGCGACGAGCAGGATCGGCGCAAAGATCCCGATTGCCGCATACGTCGGAAGCAGCGCGACGCAGAACGTGGAGAGTCCCATCAGCATCATGCAGAGCACGAGGACGTTCTTTCGGCCGTGCTTGTCGCCCCAGTGCCCGAGCACGAACGCACCAATGGGTCGTGCCACGTAGCCGACGCCAAATGTGGCCAACGCGATGACGATATTCATCTTCGGGTTGTCCTGCTTGAAGAAGATGATCGGAAACACCAGCGCCGCGGCCTGTGCGTAGATGAAGAAGTCGTAGTACTCCAGGGCACTGCCGATCCAGCCGCTCGCGGCGGCCTTCTTCGGCGTCTTGGCGAACTCCGTGGGTTCGTGCGAACCCGCCGGCTCAACGATCTGATCTGCCATTACTGATCTCCTCGCGAAGGTACTGAACGCTCCGACAGCGGCTGTATTGGTAGTTGACCCGCGCAAGCTGCCGCGGTCAACGACACAGCCGACGATTTCCGCTGGGTGGATACGGTCATCTTCGGCCTTGATTCGACGGGTCGGCGGCGGTGATTACTCCGGGTCTGTCCCGCC
>DASQCG010000400.1:0-1805 GCA_035634825.1 Thermomicrobiales bacterium
CGGCTACTCGGCCAGTTTCGGCGAATACACGCGGAACGACATGCGCCGCGATATCCAGCGCGACCACAACAACATGCCGTCCGACGAGATCATCATCGACGAGCAGGTCGCGGAAGGGGACCGCGTCACCACCCGTTGGACCTACCGCTGGAAGCACGACGCGTCGCTCTTCGGCGAGAAGCCGACGCATCGCTGGCTCTCGATGGAGGGCGTCCACATCGACCAGATCGCCGACGGCATGATCATCCAGCGCTGGGAAATCAAGGACTTCTTCGGCGTCGCCAAGCAACTCGACCTCGCCGTGGGACCACCGGTCAAACGGGCGGGTGGGTGAGCATCCAGCCGCCATCGACATAATATGTGGATCCGGTACAGTAGCTGGCGGCATCGCTGGCCAGGAAGACGGCCATGTTCGCGATGTCCTGTGGATACCCGGCCCGCTTCAGGACGATCAGCTGCGCCCGCTCCTCCCGCAATTTCTCGTCGTTATAGATCGCGGTGTTCATCCCCGGCGTGACGGTCATCCCCGGCGCGATCCCGTTGACCGTGATCCCGTGCTCGCCCAACTCGATCGCCATGGTCCGCACCAGGTTGCGCAACCCGGCCTTCGAGACGGCGTAGGGACCGCCCCCGTCGGTGCAGGCCTCCTCATGGACCGACGAGATCGCGATGATCCTGCCCTGGCCTCCCTGCGCGATCATCTGCCGAGCCGCCGCCCGCATGCAAAAGAAGGCGCCATCGAGGTTCGCAGCCATGACCTTCCGCCACGTCTCGGTCGACATCTCGTGGATCCGGCCATGGCTCACGATCGCGGCGTTGTTGACGAGGATATCGAGCTGCCCGAACTCGGCCAGATGTGCATCGTAAAGCCGGTCAACGGCTGCCTCGTCCGCAACATCGACCCGGACGATCAACGCGCGTCGCCCCAGTCCACGCACGACCGCGGCCGTCTCCTCGGCACCCGTGACGTCCCCCTCGTAGGTGATCGTGACGTCCGCGCCGGACCGGGCGAATTCCTCGGCGATGCCCTTGCCGATGCCCTTGCTGGAGCCGGTGACCAGCGCCACCTTACCGTCGAGTCGCACATCCATCGTTGGCCGTACTCCCTGCGCGTCCTAAACCTGGCGTTCGAGCGAGAGCGGGTACTCGGAGAGCAGCTCGCAGCCGGTCTCGGTAATCAGGAACATGTTCTCAAGCCGAAAGCCCGGCCGCAATTCGGGAGCATACGCTCCCGGCTCGACCGAGACGACATCGCCCGGCCGCAGCTCCTCGCCTCGATCCCGGTTCAGATCAGGCAATTCGTGGGCGCGCAGGCCGACCCCATGCCCGGCATGGTGGACCAGGCCCGTCTCCCGGAACATGGGATGCTCGCGAATTCGGCCGTCGACCCATTTCCAGATATCGGTCCCGTAGACACCCGGTTTGAGCTGGCTGCCAACGTCGCGCAGGATATTGGCGATGTGATCATAGACCTCGCGCTGGAGTGGCGTGGCGGTCGTGATCGCGAAGGTGCGGGCCATGTCGGACCAATAACTCCGGTACTGGGTCCAGGCGTCGATGATGTAGAGATCGCCCTCGTGGATCGGCACCGGACGGGCAAACCCGCCGAACTCGCCGGCCCGGTAGTCGCCGGAATGGAAGACCTGCTCGCCCGCGCGGAGAATGGCTGAACGTTGCCCGGCCTGGAGCACCGCCAGCTCCGAGACCCGCGGCGCGATCTCCAGCTCGGCGGCGCCGTATGCGGCCAGGTTGCAGGCGATCGACGTCCGGATCAATTCGATCTCGTCGGGATCCTTGGCCCGCTC
>DASQCG010000401.1:0-2921 GCA_035634825.1 Thermomicrobiales bacterium
GCCTGATTGGGAGGCGTTTTCAGTGGACAATCGGCAATCTCTCAGGATTAGATCGCGCCGGACGCTCGCAGTTGGTCGATCGAGCCTGGTTCGAAGCCCAGTTCGGCGAGGACCGCCCCGGTGTGCTGCCCGACCGCTGGGACATCGCCCATCGGTAGCTCGAGATCGCCAATCCCGAACGGCGGACGCAGCGCCCGCATCGGTCCGCCGGGCGTCGCAATCTCTTGCCAGCGATCCCGCGCCGCCAGCTGCGGATGGTGGCTGAACTGCTCGATGGAGTTGAGGTCTCCGTACGGGATGTCGGCGGCTTCGAGTCGGCGCGTCACCTCGTCTCGGGTGTAGGCGGCCAACGCCGACTCGATCGCCGACTCCAGTGCATCCCGATTCGCGCGCCGATTCGGGACTGTGTTGAAACGCGGGTCGTCGATCCACTCCGGGTGGTCGCAGACATCGCGGCAGAACGACTGCCATTGGGCATCGGTCTGGACCGCAAGCAGGACCTGGTCGCCGTCGCCACAGCGATAGGCGCCGTACGGGACAACGGTCGCGTGGCGGACGCCGGCCCGGGCCGGTGGGGTGCCGCCGTGCGCCGTGTAGTAGAGCGGGTAGCCCATCCATTCGGAGAGCGCATCGAAGAGGGATGATTGGACGTGCCGGCCCAGGCCGGTCCGCTCCCGTTCAAGGAGAGCAGCGAGCACCGCCATCGCGCCATAGACTCCGGCGCCGATGTCGCCGACTGAGATCCCGAGTTTGGCCATGTCATCGCCGGATCCTGTCGTCGCAATCACACCAGTTTCGCCCTGGAGCAAGAGGTCGAAGGCTTTGCGGTACTCATATGGCCCGCCCGATCCATATCCGGAGATCGAGCAATAGACCTTGGCGGGATGCTCCGCCAGCACCTGATCCGGTCCGACACCGAGCCGGTCGACCGCTCCGGGCGCGAGGTTTTGGACGATCACGTCCGAATGTTCGACAAGGGCTTGCAGGATTGCGCGGGCATCCGGCTGCTTCAGGTCGAGCGTGACCGATTCCTTGCCGCGGTTGAGCCAGACGAAATACGACGAGAGGCCGTGAACCGTCGTGTCGTAGGTGCGGGCGAAATCGCCGCCACCCGGGCGCTCGATCTTGATCACGCGCGCGCCGAGGTCGCCGAGGTGTCGGGTGCAAAGCGGACCGGCCACGGCCTGCTCCAGCGCTAAAACGGTGATCCCGGACAATGGCAAAGTGGACATGGTCACGCGACTAGCTCCCGATATGGCGGAGATCTGGACCGCAGGGCGGTTCCGGAATCATGTCAGAATCAACGGATTGTGTGCCGGTCGGTATGCGCCCGAAAGACGTGAACCATGACGCAGCGGCTCGACAAGGCGATTCGCGACAACGTCGAACTGTGCACCGCGGTTTGTCGCGCGCACGGTATCGCGTCCCGGGAAGCAGATGGGCTCTGGCGAACGCTTTCTCCTGCACCGCCCTACTATCCCGACGCCATTACCGTTGAGTCAAAACCGTCGTCCGAGCATGCGGCCGCTGTCCTGGACGAGATCGGCGGAGCGTCGATCAAGGACAGCTTCGCGACGCTTGATCTGACCACGTACGGCTTCGACCTCCTGTTCCGCGCCGAGTGGATTTGGTGCGAGCCTGGAGCCGGTGGTGGGCGGAGCACCCTCGAGTGGCTAACGATCACCGATCCCGCCGATTTTGCCGCATGGCGAACTGCCCACGGCAGCGCAGAATCAATCCTGCCGGCGCTCTTTGCCGAGCCGGGAATCACGGTGTTGGGCGGCAGCTCGCCGGGCACATTCGTTGGAGCGCTAATCAGCACATTGGCCGGTGTCGTCGGCGTGTCGAACGTCTTCGCTACCGGCGTTGCCACCGCTGAGGCGTGGCGCGAATTGGTCGCGTACGTCCTGGCGCAGTGGCCCGGAATGCCAATTGTTGGATACGAAAAAGGCCCCGATCTGGCGGCGGCAATCAACGCCGGATTCGAGCCAATCGGGCCGCTCCAGGTTTGGCTCAGGCACGTCTGAGCCGAGTCTGATAGGCTACCAATCCCGACCATTCTCGAACATTTGATTCATTGAGGACCGAACATGTCCGCATTGTCGGATATTGTGTTTTCAGGTGATGCAGAGAGGAGAAAACACGGTGATGTATGTGAATCCGGCATTGTTGGAGATGGAATTGCAGAGGACTCGCGAGAAGTACGTTCGGGAGCCGCACTACCGGTATGCGAACGGTGAGCTGATCCACGCCTCGGGTCGAACCTGGCGCGAGACGCGGCCCTTCCGCACTATCTTCGGTCGAACCCGCTAACACTCTCCATCGGGCGAACGCCGACGTCCGATGACTCCAGGAGGACGGTCCACGTTGCGGGGAACGGGATCGTCCTCCTTCTTTGCGTCCGAATTCGCGCCAATTCGTAGAATGCGCGCTGGCAGCCTGATGGACCGCATCGATCGCGCCTTGTCCCTGAGTGCCGAGAGTGGAGTGACCCGGTGCGCAAGGCGAGACGTGCAGTCAGGTTTCGAACCGGCTTCCTCCTGCTGGTCGCGACCGGGTTGATTTGGGGCACGATCGGCGTGGCCGGCCGGCTCGTCTTCGATCGCACCGAGCTGGACGCACTCGAGGTGAGCTGGCTGCGGACCATGTTCGCTGCGCCGGTATGCCTGCTCTTCGGCCTCAAGATGCTGGGGCGAGACCTTTTCCGGGTCACGCCACGCGCGCTGCTGGCGATGGCCGTTCTCTCCGCCACCATCTACGCATTCCAGTTTCTGTATCTGATCGGCGTCGATGAGATCGGCGTCTCGGTCGCTACGCTGGTCTGCCTCTGCTCGATCCCGGTGATGGTCGCGATCGCGTCGGCGGTGCTGTTCGGCGAGCGGCCGTCGCGGGTGGTTTCGCTCGCGCTGATCGGCGCGGTG
>DASQCG010000402.1:0-4825 GCA_035634825.1 Thermomicrobiales bacterium
CACGGATCGTCTGCCCGTCTCGTGCCGCTCCCGCAACCAGTTCCTGGACTACTTCGATTGAGCCGGGACGTTCGATCCGTGCCGGCGTTGCTCCGACATTCCCCGCCCAGTTCCGCCACTCAGCCATCGGCCCGCCCTTCAAATGCGCCATCGCGTGGCGACAGCATACGACCACGGGCTATGTGGCTGCCGCGCCGTTTCGGCCCAGGGGGAGGACCAGCGGGCAATTGAGGATCGGGTGCTTGCTGACCGCGATCGGGCATTGGTAGACCTCGCTCAGCAGTTGCTCGTCCATTACGACCCACGGCGCACCATCAGCCACGATCCGGCCGCGATGGAGCAGGGCAATGCGGTGCGCGGTGCTGGCGGCCAGGTTCAGGTCGTGGATGACCGCGACCACCGACCCCCCTTCGGCCGCGACGTCCTGCGCCAGGTGCATCACGTGCTGCTGATGGCGGATGTCGAGCGAGGCAGTCGGTTCGTCGAGCAAGAGAAGCGGAGTCTCCTGGGCCAGGACCCGGCCGAGCTGGGCGCGGGCCTTCTCGCCACCGGAGAGCGATGGGTAAACCCGATCGGCGAATGGCGCCATCTCGGTGCGCTCGAGTGCGCGCTCAACGTGCTCGCGCAGCTCCTCGGCGGTGTCGTCGTGCGGCGTGCGACCCATCTCGACCACCTCGCGCACGGTGAAGGTGAACTGGAGCAGCGATTGCTGCGGCAGCACCGCCCGGCGTAGGGCCAGCTCATTCGGGCGATAGGACCCGATCGCGCGGCCGTCGAGGGTCACCGTTCCGGATGTCGGCGCCAGATCGCCCGAGATCACGTTCATCAGGGTCGACTTCCCGGCTCCGTTCGGCCCGACCAGCACCAGCACTTCGCCCGGCTGGACCGCAAGCGAGACCCCCTGGAGCAGTGTTGCGGCGCCAACTGTATAAGAGACGTCGGTCAACGTCAGGCGGGCAGGTTGCGAGCTGGTCATCTACATGACGCCATGCTGCCAACGGGTCCGGAGCAGCAGGAAGAGGAAGAACGGCGCGCCGAGCAGCGACGTGACGATGCCGATCGGCAGCTCCAGCGGAGAGACTATCGTCCGGGCCAGCAGGTCGGTCAGGACAAGGAGCGTCGCACCGGCCAGTGCGCTCGCCGGCAGCAGCACCCGGTGATCGGGACCCGCCACCAGCCGGATCAAGTGCGGCACGATCAGTCCGACGAAGCCGATGATCCCGGCGAAGGCAACTGCCGCGGCCGTGGTCAGCGCGACCACGACGATCATCAGGAAGCGGGTGCGGTCGACATCGACGCCGAGGTGGCGCGCCTCCCGCTCGCCGAGCACCAGCAGATTCAGATCGCGCGCCTTCCGCGGCAGCACGATCAGGCCAAGCGCGATCAACGGCAGTATCGCCAGATCGTTGCGCCAGGTCGCTCCGCCCAGGCTGCCCATCGACCAGAACACGACCGAACGCAACTGCTCATCGTCGGCCATGTAGTTGAGCATGCCCATCCCGGCGCCGATCATCGAGTTGAGCGCGATGCCGACCAGGATCAGCGTGACCGTGTCGACCCGGCCGTTCCGACGCGAGAGGGACCAGACGACGAGGGTCGTGATGATCCCGCCGGCAAACGCTGCAATCGGCGTCGTCATCAGACCAAACGGCGTGGCTCCGATCACGATAGCCGAGACCGCGCCAAAGGCCGCCCCGCTCGAGACGCCGATGATGCTCGGGTCGGCCAGCGGATTGCGGAAGATGCCCTGCAGCACCGCGCCGGAGATCGCCAGCGCCGCGCCGACCATCGTCGCCAGGAGCACCCGCGGGATCCGGATCGCCCAGACGACGGCATCCTGTTGCCGGGTGAAGGCGATGTCCGTGGTCATACCGAGGTGGTGGAGCACGATGCCCAGGATCTGCATCGGCCCGACCCGGACCGCGCCAATCCCGGCCGCCAGCACGATCGCCACGAGCAGGAGCGCGACCAGGAACGGCAGGAGAAGCGACGCGGGCACCCGCCGGGTCGACGCGGCCGACCGCGACCGAGTCGCGCGCCGTCGGCGATCGAGCAGGGTGCCCGCGGAGATCATGACTAGGCGCCTGGCGTGGCTTCCGGCGTGGCCGGCCGCTCGAGCTCAGGGTGAAGATCGTAGGTCAGCTCAGTCAGCATCTGGCCCAGCCGGGGTCCGAGTCCGAGCAGGTACTGGTCCTCGTATTCGAGGATCGCGCCGTTTTGCCCGGCCGGCGTTTCGGCGACGCCCGGGATCTGCATCAGACCGTCGATGCCGCCGATCGACTGCAATCCGCCGGTCATGACCAGGATCACGTCCGGCGCGGCGGTGACCAGCGCTTCAGCCGTGATCGGCGCGAAGCCCTTGACGCCCGCCTCGGTGCCGGCATCGATCCCGCCGGCGGCGTCGATGATCGTGTCAGCGCCGGAGCCTTCGCCGCCGATCAACAGTGTCGATGTGCCGCGGATGTACAGGAAGAGCACGCGCGGATGCGATGTCGCGGTCTTGGCCAGCGCGATCGCCGAGTCGTACTCGCTTTTGACCTTGGCGTTGAGCGCGTCACCGGCCTCTGTCACGCCGAGCGCGGCCGCAATCGCGTCGATCTTTTCGTACGGTGCGTTCAGGTCGGTGAACTGGTCGTAGAGCACGACCGGGATGCCAGCTTGCCGGATCTGGTCGAGCACCTCCGGCGGACCGGCTGTGGTGTCGCCGATTACGACCGTCGGGTCGAGCGAGATGATCCCCTCGGCCGAGAGCTGGCGACCAAAGCCGATTTTCGGCACGTCGGCGATCTCCGGCGGATAGGTGGCGGTCACGTCGACGCCGGCCAGGTTCTGGCCGAGTCCGAGGTCCCAGATGATCTCGGCGGTCGCGCCGTTGAGCGCGATGATCCGGCTGACGTCGGTCACCGTCACTTGCTGACCATTGGCGTCGGTCACGGTGGCTGGCAGTGTCGGCGTGGCCGGGACAGGCGTCGCGTCGTGCGGGCCGTCGTGCGCGGTCGCGACGTATGTGCCGAGCGGCAGGAGCGCGGCAATCAGCAGCGCAAAAATTAATCCACGGGCAAATCGAAGCAAGGTCACGTCCTCCAAACGGCAATCATGCCATGAACCCGCCCAGAACCTATGCAAACCTGGGCCAAATCTCTGCACCATCTGAACTATGGGACGAGGAGTGAGGTTGTCAACGCAAATCCGTGTGTAGCCCTACCAACTGCGGCAGGGGTGCTATGAGTCGTGGAGTCGTGCACGCGAGAAATCGAGAAGCAAAATTCGATGCTGGCAGCAGGCGGATAGCACCGTCGCTGATCGCAAGTGGACGTTTACAGCATCTCTCTTGGTATGGACGTGCCTGCACTCCGATTACCAACTGCTTGCCTGCTTGCCCCCTCGTCTTCACGGCTCTCCCCGAGCGGCAGCGTGAATGTGAAGGTCGAGCCACTGCCCGGCTGGCTGCTTGCGGTCAGGGTGCCGTGATGGGCATTGACGATTGCCTGGCAGATCGCCAGGCCAAGTCCGATGCCGCCGCGAGACCGTGCCCGCCCGGTATCCACCCGGTAGAACCGGTCGAAGATCCGCGGCAAGTGCTCAGGCGCAATGCCGATCCCGGTGTCGGACACAGTGATCGTGGCCAGTTGCCGGTTTGCGGCCAGAATGGTCTTCGGTTTTCCGTTTGCTGTACCCGGGTCGGGCAACGGCGAGCCGACTACCGACCGCTGACCACCGACCACCTTGACATTGATCGCGCCGCCGGGCGGGGTGTTGGTGATCGCGTTGTCGATCAGATTGACCAGGACCTGGATGATCATGTCCGCGTCGACCGTGGCCATGACCGGCTGCAGATCTGTAGTGATCGTCAACCCGTTCTCCAACGCAATTGGCTCAAGCTGATCCGCCACATCCAGGGCCAAATCGGCCAGATCCACCGGCTCCCGATTGGGCATCAGCTGACCGGCGTCGGCCCGCGCGAGCGAAAGCAGCATGCCGACCAGCGTCGTCATTCGGCTGACATCGCCGTCGAGCGCGCCGAGCGCCTCCCGGTACTCCACCGGCGTCTCGGCCTGGGTCAAGGCGAGGTCGATCTGACTGCGCATCAACGAGAGTGGCGTGCGCAGCTCGTGAGCGGCGTCGCCGGTGAATTGCCGCTGCCGTCTGAAGGCCAGTTCGATCCGCTCGAGCATTGAGTCGAACGTCGAGGCAAGCCGACCGAGTTCGTCATTGGGCAAGTCGAGGTGGAGTCGAGCATCGAGATCGTCGCCGTCGACTTGACTCGCCAGTTGCGTGATCTCCGCAACTGGCTGGAGCGCGCGGCCGGCTACTACATATCCGATAAACGCCGCGACCAGGATGGCCAATGTCGCGATGACCAGCAGCGTCTGGAGGAGCAGGTCGAGCGCATTGTCAACGCGCCTCATCGAATACCCGAGCTGAACCGCTGATCCATACGCACCGTTCTGGTCCAGCACAGGCACCGTAATTATTCGGAGTCTCTGATGATCACTAGTTCTGATGGTCCTGTAGGTCGACAGGCCAACCGCAGCGCGGGAAAGGTCATCTGCCAGGAGTGGCTCTATCGCAAGGTTCTCGCCTCGCACCTTTACTATCCGCTGGGTCTCATATTGGACCACCCACAACATCACTACGTCGGTAAGCTGATCTTGATAAGAGGCATCGAGGATCGGAAGACCACCGGCGTATGTGATTGAGGTGGAAGCCAATGTCGCCTGGTTGCGCAAATCCTGGTCGAGGGTCGCGGAGAGCTGGCGCTTGAGTCCGATGTAGAGGGCAAACGAAAAGATCACCAGGACCAGCGCGGTCAGCAACGTGTACC
>DASQCG010000403.1:0-2369 GCA_035634825.1 Thermomicrobiales bacterium
CGCGGGGGGGAGGTGTGATAGTTGTTACGAGCGTAGCGACGGTGATATTCACCTCGGCGACGCTCAGACCAGCCAATTCCTGAACCCGTTCTCGAACGTGCCGACGGACCTGCGCCGTAGTGTCCGGAACGGAGGCTGGCCAACGAATGCTCAACTCCATGGAAAGAAATGTCGAATTGCCATCGATCTCGGCCTTCGTCTTCGGCAGCGCCGCTAGATTGGTTGCCCTCAACCCCAGACGGCCGCCGCCCGGTATGGAGCGGCCCATCACCCTGGTCGCTGCGGCCCCAGCGTCAGGTATCTCTACAGCCGCACAGGCCGCGATCTTCGCGACGACGTCATCGCTGATGCCGATCGTGCCCAATTCATTGCGACCTATTGACGGCGCGGAGGAACTTCGCGACCCCATCGGCGCTGACATCGCCGATCCACGTGAGAGGGGGTCCGCCGGAGCAACGTCAGTCATCGCTCGCTCTCGGCTCGGCCGCGCAACATGGATAGGTCTAGATCACCATCAAGCAGCTTGGCGATGAGGTAGCCGATTGCGCCGAACAGGCCGACGATCAACATGTCACCGAAGCTTCCGAAGACTAATGCCAATCCGAGAATCAAACCGGTTATGGTCGCTAGCGATACACGGTTCATGAGAACTCACATCCCCGTATCGGGCTTACAGAAGTGGGGGCCGCGGGGCGGCTGCACGTGCAACATTGCGCAGATCGTCAGAGCTGGTAGCGGCATGCGCTTCCGGCGCGAAGGTGTCTGCGCCAGCCGGGACGGACGCGTCAGAGCCTGGGGGTAGCGCAACCGGCTCTTGCTCGGCAAGCCAAGGCGGATTGTCGATCTCGGCAACAACAACCTCGATTCGGCGGTCCGGCACGATTGGTCTGAGGGCCAACGTGATTTGGCGAAGCAGATCGCTCGCCGCCACGCCCCACCTGGCTCGCACTGAGATTCGGACGGCGTCCTCTCTCACGGCAACGCCAGTCAGGCGTCGACCAGGCAAATACGACGTAGCGTCGCCAAACCGCCCACCAGCCAGGTCAGATACGCCAGGGACGGCCCGCACGGCACTGGCGACCGCATCGACATTGATGCCGTCGACGATCGCAGTCTCTGTATCGTCTGCTGGCTCAGCCGTCGTCATGACACGCGCGGTGGCGGCTTTTCCTCACCCTCAGGGGTGGGCAGGTGTACGTCATCGACCGCTACATTGACTTCGACGACCTCCAGACCGGTCATTCGCTCTATCGACTGCTTGACGTTCCGTTGAATACTCCGTCCGAGGTCGGCGATGCTCGCGCCGTATTCGATCACGATGTCCAGATCGATGGCGGCCTGAGTCTCGCCCACCTCTACCCCTACGCCTTGCGCGACGTTGGGACCGGAGCTCCCGGGAATCCGCTGCCGAATCGCACCGAAGGCCCGCGTAGTGCTCGTACCCATTGAATAGACCCCAGCGATCTCGCGAGTGGCCATGCCGGCGATCTTCTGCACGACCCCCTCGGCCACCGTGATCTTGCCCTCTTGAGTGCTGAGCCGGGTCTCCGTCATTTGCGTGGCGGCTAGGGACTTTTCCTCGAGATTCGGCGTAGTCGACGATGTCTCGCGAGAGGCGGTACCGCTGGGTTTGGTCATCGTTGCTCCTCGATCGAATCGAACGGAGTGATACATGCACGACGATCTGGACGTTACTCGCAGGCTCCCCCTTACACATCTGCCCAGGCTGGAACTCGCAGCCAACTATTACGGCGTCAACTCACCGGACGCGTGGGGTGCGGCGGCGCCGCCTCCGAATGGGCCGAGCCAGAGTGGCTAGCAGCATGCGCGGCCACGGCTGCGCCTTCACTACGACGACTCGTGGTCGAGGTTCGTGCAAGACGTCATCCCACGCCCGGAGTCCCGCTCGGAACGTGGTCGGGTCCCCGCCCCGATCAGGGTGGTGTGACCGGATGAAGGCACGCCGTGACGAGCGGGCCCACTCCTCCTCGCTCGTCACATCCGCAATTATGTCTCCACACCCGTCCGACGCGCGCACCAGGCACTGCTGTCGTGCGCAGGCTGACGACGCTTCCCTACGGTAAAGGGTCCGCTAATCGCAAATTCACCAGAATCGTTCGAAGGAATGTGCTCCGCGGACAGTGACGTCGTTCCACGCATATTAGGCGTCTTCGCCGCACGAGCGAGTCGTTGTCGTCGGCAATTGCTGAATCAGTTCGGGGGCCGGGGAATCGTCAACAACTGCGGGGTGATTGCCTGGAACATCAACGCGGCGCCGAGCTTGTCGTAGTGGACACCGTCCCAGCGATAGGCGGTGTTGGCAGCAATGGCCGGGTCGGTGCAGAACTGATCCGGCGGATTGACCATGA
>DASQCG010000404.1:0-2546 GCA_035634825.1 Thermomicrobiales bacterium
TCGAGGATGTCGACATAGAACCGTTCACCCTGCTGGGCCGGCTCCGCTATCGCGTCGATGTCCATCTGGCCCAGGAGCTCCTCGACGAAGTCCGCAACCGCGTCGGCTTGTTCCTCCAGGTCGATGTCGTCCGGCGGGTCGTTGCTCATGTCCCATCCTCCCGCCGGTCCGGCTTCGGGTTGGGCCTCAGCTGGTTCCCCGGCGCCGTGCCCTTGCGGCGGCGGCCCGGATCTGCCGCGGGCGGCTTGGCGATCTTCGACGACCCGCCGCCGGGCGGCTTCTTCGGGCCCGGGTTCGGCCGCTTCTTCCGCTGAGACGTCGAGCCGTCTCCCTTGGGATTCGGCTTCGGCGGTGTCTTACCCCGCTGGTTCTGCACCGCTTGGGCACGCTCGGTCATCCAGCTCATCACGCCGCGTTTCGGCGGGTTCGCGGCTCTCTGATTCTGCTCCGCCATTCGGCGCTCGAGGGCCTCAGGGCCGATATGTCCGGCGCGAAGGAGGTACGTCTGTTGGGCCACCTGGAGACCGTTCGAAACGGTCCAATAGAGAACTAGCCCGGCGGGGAACTGGAGCCCGAAGAACGCGAACATCAGCGGCATCACCCGAGTGATCGCCTGCTGCTGCGACGATTGCGAGTCCTTCGGGCTCGCCCGCTGCATCTGCCAGGTCTGGAAGAACGTCGATCCGACCATGATCGCAAGGAGAAGGATGTACGGGATCATGTCGGGGAACCGCTGAGTCCCGCAGTCCAACGTTCCCCGGGTCTCGGCAGCGAACGGCAGGGGGGTACCGCCCTTGCCCAGGATCGGGGCTGGCGTGGGGTCCGTCGGATTGCCGACCCCAGGCAATTGCTTGGTCTGCCCGTCGGCCGGATCTTTGTACTTGATCTCGACCTGGGTTCCGGCCCCCACGAGGTTGCATTGCAGGTTCATGAACAAGAAGTCGGTGTTCTGGTGCGTCAGGACGTTCTGGAAAAGCGCGCTGTTTTCCGGAAGGTGGTTGTTGGCAACGATGAAAGCCCCCTTGTGCAGCGGATCTTGGGAGGGGGTCACCGTCGGTGGCCTGATGACCGCGTACATCGCGAAGAGGAAGGGCAGGGTGAGGAGCATGGGGAGACAGCCGCCGAGCGGGTTCACCCCGGCCTCCTTGTAGAGCTTCATCTGCTCTTCCTGCTGCTTCTGGCGGTTGTTCTTGTACTTCTTCTGAAGTTCCTTCAGCTTCGGTTGGAGGGCCTGCATGTGCTGCATGCTCTTGATCTGCTTGATGCCTAGGGGAAGCAGAAGGAGTCGGATCGCGAGCGTCAGCACGATGATCGCGATGCCGTAGTTCGGGATGATGTCGTAGATCCAGGCCAGGACCGAACCCAGCGCATTCAGGAGGCCCTGCCAGAGGACGTTGGCGACCAAGCCCTACACCCGCGCCTTCTGGTCTGACGCCCGGTGTACAACGTCGTCATACGATTCGGTCTCATGCCCGCCGCGGACGTGATCGATGCCGCCCGCGCCGAATGGATTGCAGCGCAGGACCCTCCAAAGAGCCATCGATGACCCTCGGACGGCGCCGTGTGTCCTGATCGCCTCTTCCGCGTACCGGCTGCAACTCGGATAGAACCGGCATTGGCCACCGAGCCACCCCGAGAGACCGACGCGATACACCTTGATGCACCCGATCAGGATCATCCGGACGGGCGCTCCCGCTGTGCGCAGGCTACGTTGCACGGCGCTCATGGGTGCGTGATCTCGCTGCGAAGGAGCTGACTCATCTCGGCCACCAGGTCCTGCGTCTTGGCCCCCCGGATGGCCTCGCGGGCCACGAGGACGGCGTCGTGTCCGTTCCCGATCCTCGGAGCGACCTCCAACCACGCCGCTCGAAGGATACGCCGAGCTCGGTTCCGCTTGACCGCGTTCCCGACCTTGCGACCGGCGACGTATGCCGCCGCCCCGGTCCCGGGCGCGAGAAACACTACCACCCGACTCCCGTGAACCGGCCGGCCTTCATCGAAGACACGCCGCACGTCGAGCGACCGCACCGCGACCTCGTTCGCGCAGGTCAGACGGTGACCCGTGCGCGTCCTTTGCGGCGTCGAGCCGCCAGGATCGAGCGGCCGGCTCTGGTCCGCATCCGGTGCCGGAAACCGTGCACCTTCGCGCGATGCCGGTTGTTCGGCTGGTACGTCCGTTTGCCTTTCGCCATCGGTGACGATCCTCGCTCGATCGGGACCGGCTCACGCCGGTCGAGCGGGCAGTATACGGGGCGTCCATCCTCGCTGGCCAAGGCTCTTGACAACAGAAAGAACGTCAAGACCCCGTCGCACGCGTGCGGTGTGGAAAACCGCCGTGCTATCTTCCAGCCCGCCTTCCCCCCGGGGCGCGTGACCGGGTCGCGTCTCCGTTGTCGGAGGACCCCCCGTTGGGTTTTCCACCGTTGTGGAAAGGTCCTGTGGAATAGGCATGGTGACGGCCTACCCGGAGCATGCGGCGCTCGAGGCGTGGTCAGGTGTGTTGGCCCGCGCGAGAGCAGAGCTCCCCGATACGACCCTCGTGATGT
>DASQCG010000405.1:0-13837 GCA_035634825.1 Thermomicrobiales bacterium
CGACGCGTCCGCTGATGATCGTGATCAACGAGATTCCGTACACGGCACTAGTGGCGGCATTCGCGGCAGGCGTCTGGAAAACGGCTGACACGAACCGCGCTCAGCAGATTACCGCGGCGATGCTGGGCGGATACGCGGCGGCCGGCATCGCGGGCGGCGTCGGCTTCCCGATGCAGGTGCGGGAAAACGAGGCGACCCTGCGCAACATCATGCACATCCCCTCGACGATGGTCATGTCGCTCTGCGTGGTGCTGGCCATGGGATTCGGCGCGCGGACGCTCGGGGCGCGATTTCGCAAATACTCGTACGGCACCATTGCCGCCGTCGTCGCCTTCGGCATACTGACGAGCACGCAAGCCGGCAAGATCGCCGAAAACAAGCCGACTCCATGGGCCGGTGCGGAGGAGCGGGTCAATATTTTCGCGACCATGCTTTGGATCGCCGCGCCGTCGATCGGCCTGATGCGCGCCCACGGCCTGATCAGCTCGGCCCGGGAGCGCACGCCGACCGCGCCCCGCTTGCCGATGCCCGGCGTGCCCCAGTAGGTCGTCCCTGCGGGCGGCGCGGATGGCGGCCGGATTCGACAGTGCGTCGTATCATCATGTCACCGCCGAGCCAATTCAATCCGGTGGCTCGCGCCGTTCTCATGGTGTAGCTTCTGCCCGGTCCGCACGCATCGTGCGCGTGCGCAGCGGGAGATACGGGGCGATCAATGCGACTCGAGCTCCAGGACCAGGAAGACAACCAGCGCACGATCGGGGCGATCGTCGTCACCCAGGACGGCGGCGAGATCTCAATCGATGCCGGACCGGCCGATGGATTGCCGCTCGTTCGCCTCAAGATCTCGCGGCAGGAGGCGCTCAAGCTGAGCGCGAACCTGCGTGCCGTGGCCAACGGGCGCGACGAGGAGGTCCTCCTCGACGAGCAGTAGCGGACCCTACCAGTTTCCAAACCGCCATCGGGATCTGTACGTTGAATCAGGAGATGAGCGACGACGATGTCGGCAGGTGAACAACCGAAGCGCTGATGTCTCGCGCATCTGGTCCCGTGAGTTGGGCGATTGCTCCCGCGGGTCGTACCAAAGTTTCCACTCAGGACGTTAGCCGGTCCTGTGACAGATGCACCCCAGTCGAGCCCCTGGAACCGAGCCGCACCTGTGGCTCGCCTCAGCTTCAATCCTCACGATGCGCAGCGAGATCGACCGCCGCTGCGCTGGGCATCCTCGGCAGTGGTCGATAATCATGGTGAAACGCCCTGCTGACTCTCAGCCGGGCGTTTTCGCTATGCGACGGATCTGGATCGGGCGGGAGCGGGTTTCGGCTCGTCTACGTGCTGCGGAGCCTTGGCCTGCTCGACTTCGGCATAGTCCTGCGGTCCGATCTCGGCCCAGCGACGCGTCACGGCATACCGCAGCGCGGCCACCCTGTCATCGACCTGCAATTTGCGCAGGACAGATGTCATGTGGTTCTTGACCGTCTGCTCGGTGATGAAGAGCGCGTCGCCGATCTCCTTGTTGGAGTGGCCCATGACGAGGCAATCAAGCACCTCGAGCTCGCGTGGCGAGAGGGCGACCTCAACCGCCGGAACCCCATTGCCATCGCTGAGCGTGCGGAACTCGCCCAGAACCCGGCGAGCCAGCTCCGGATTAGTCAGAACCGCTTGATGAAGGAGGTTGTCGCCCTTGAGCACGGAGTGGACCGTCTCGAGAATGCGCTGCGGCTCGGTATCTTTGGTCAGGAAGGCCGCAGCGCCGACGCGGACCGCGGAGAAGAGCCGGTCGTCATCGACGTGCATCGAAAGGAAGATCACGGAGGTGGTGGGCCGCTCCCGCCGGAGGGCCGAGGCCACATGGAGGCCGGTCACGCCCGGCAGCTGCACGTCCATCAGGACGACTGCCGGCTTGTGAATATCGGCCTGATGCAGGGCTTGATGGCCATTCTCGGCCTCTGCCACCACTGCCAGGCGCGGATCGGATTCGAGCAATCGGCGAAGCCCAATGCGGAACATTGGATGATCGTCGACGATCATGATCCGGCGCTTCAGCATGGCGGGGTCTCCCTCATGTCAAGTACGTTTTGACTCACCGGCACTCCATCGGAGTGATTCCGTACCTCACTTATCGGCTATTGAAGGAAGGGCCGACAGTGTACGTTTAGTGACGCAGGTCGCGGTTTCGGCTCATACGATCGGACTATTTCCGATAGGACCGTCGGTATACTGAGCCTGCGTTGCGCAAAACGTTGTAGTGCGCGTACATCTGTCTTCGGTCATGACGCAGCTTGGGAATGGAAGGAAATGGCTTCACCCTCATCATCTAACGGACGATCATCATTGACCCCCCGGCGGGTCGTTGTCACAGGGGTTGGCGCGGTGACATCACTTGCGCCGACGGCAACGGAGACGTGGGAGCGGATCCTGGCCTGCGAAAGTGGCCTGAAGCGGGTCGACCTCGATCCGGAGCAGAACCCATGCCTTGTGCGGGGCGACGTGGACGATGCGACGATCACCAATCGCTTCCTCGATGGCAAGACGCTGCGGAACACCTCCCGCTTTTCCCGCATGGCAGTCGAAGCGGCCGGTGAGGCGCTCACCGATGCGGGTCTGATCGGGGAGGATGGCTCGCCGATCGCCGATCTCTCCGATGGTGGCACAGTGATTGGCACGTGTGCCGGCGGTACGCACGACGATTTGCTTCCGGCCTGGACGACCTACGAGCACCGAGGTCCTGGGCGTGTTCCCCCGCACCTGCACGTGATGTTCCCGCTCAACATGGCGAGCTATACAATCCAGTGGCGCTGGGGCATGCAGGGACCGACGAACACGGTCAATACCGCCTGCGCAACCGGTTCGCAGGCGATCGGCGAGGCGTTCCACCAGGTCAAATTCGGCAAGGCGGACATCATGGTCGCCGGAGCGGTCGAGTCCGACTCGCACCCGATGTTCATTGCCGGGTTCGCCGCAATGAAGGCGCTCCCTACCGACAGCAACGACAACCCGGCCGGCGCCAGCCGCCCGTTCGACAAGAGTCGCGCCGGGTTCGTGCTGGGCGAGGGCGCCGGAATGGTCGTGCTCGAGGAATACGAGCATGCGGTCGCCCGCGGAGCAAAGATCTACGCCGAAGTGCTCGGATTTGCCTCGACAAACGACGCCTACCACCCGATCGCGCCGCGGCCGGATGGGAGCGGCTCGGCCAAGGCGGTCCGCAACGCGCTCAGGGATGCCGGCGTCGAGCCGGACCAGGTCGGCCACGTGCAAGCGCACGCCGCGTCGACGCCAGTCGGAGATGTTGCGGAGGCCAACGCGATCAAGGATGTCTTCGGTGAGCGGGCCGCCTCGATCCCGGTGACCTCGATCAAAGGCGCGATCGGGCACTGCATGGGCGCGGCCGGGTCGATCGAGTCGGTGATCGCGATCCTGTCGATGGCGAACCAGACCATCCCGCCGACCCTGAACTACACGACCCCGGACGACGAAATCGGCCTCGACATCGTGCATGGCGGCCCGCGCAAGGCCGACTTCGCGGTCTCGACCAAGCACTCGTTCGGACTGGGCGGGCAGAACGCCTGCCTCGTGTTCGGGCGCGTCGATTAACCGAACTCCGCGACAACGCACGATCATCCCGTCGGGCTACCCGCCGATCCCGGTCGTTCACCTCGCGATCCGCTTCCTGCTGGAAATCGCGATGCTGGTCGGCGTCGGGATGGCGGGTTGGCATCTCTGGCGGTATCTCGGGGCGATTCTATTCGTCGCCGGCGCGATGGTGCTCTGGGGAGTCTTCGGGACGCCGGGCGACGGATCGCGCGGTGCCCCAGTCGTGCCGACACCCGGTCCGATTCGCCTGCTGATCGAACTCCTGCTATTCGCCGTAGCGGCGTATGGCTACTGGGTAGTCTGGTCCCGTGCCGTATCGGAAACGTTTCTGACGGTCACCGTGCTGCACTACGCGATCACGTGGGAGCGGCAGTGGTGGCTGATCAGGGGAGCACCCATCCCGGAGTCCGGCGAACCTCGGCTAGGATGACGAGCGCATGGCTCGCGGCCGGTTAGCGGCCGGATCAGGAGGAGGTTCGTGATGCCGAACGGGATGGCTGATACCCGAGCGTTTCTACGGTCGATGGGGCTTCCGGAGGGCGATGCGCACGACCTGCCGTCGTCCACCAAGCGATTCCCGGACGGCGGGCAATGGCGAATCGAGATTCCGTCGGTCGAAGGGCCAAACGCGCTGCAGGCGGTCTACGACACTGCAGACGCGCTCGACGTCCCGATCCACCGCGTCAGCCAGGGCAGCGGCGTGATGCTGCTGACCGACGACGAGCTCGATCAGATGGCGAAGCTCGGCAGGAGCCGCAATATCGAAATCAGCCTCTTCGTCGGTCCGCGCGCCGGATGGGATACCGGGGCGATGGCGACGTCATCGGCCGGTCGGGTGGTTGCGCCGAAGGTACGTGGCATGGACCAACTCGTGCAGGCGGTCGAAGACGTGAGGCGATCGTGCGAGCACGGCATCAACAGCGTCCTGGTGACCGACGAGGGTCTGCTGTGGGTGGTCGGGGCGATGAAGAAAGGGGGCGAGCTGCCGGCTGACCTGATCATCAAGGGCTCGGTCATGATCGGGGCGGCGAATCCGGCCTCGATCAAACTCCTCGAAGAGCGCGGCATGACCACGTTCAACGTGCCGACCGATCTTTCCCTTGCGCAGCTGGCCGCGATCCGGGCAGTGGTCGACATGCCGCTCGACCTATATATCGAAGTGCCCGACGACATTGGCGGTTTCATTCGGCACTACGAGATTGCCGAGATCGTGCGGGTCTGCGCGCCGGTCTACCTCAAATTCGGACTCCGCAACGCGCCGAACATTTACCCGTCCGGCACGCACCTCGAAGCGACGGCGATCAGCCTGACGAAGGAGCGCGTGCGTAGGGCGAAACTGGGCCTGGATCTCCTGCACCGGCTCGACCCGGAAACGGTAATGTCGCCGCTGCCCTGTGTAGGCGAGCAGGCGGGAAGGCGAGCAGGCGAGCAGTGAAGCAATCCCTCTCCTGTTGTTTGCGGAAGAGGGGAATTGAATTCGTTACTGCTCCGGTGGGCGGATGGCGATAATCATGATGCCGCCCTGGTCGATGCCGCGCGAGATGAACGTGGCCGTGCCATTCCAGTTATCGTACGTCCCCCGGATGCCGACGATCTGCATGACCATCGTGGCCGGGCGGACGCTGGGATCATCGTCGAAGTAGTACCAGCGCTGGACGCTTGCCGGGTCACCCGGGTAGATCGGATAGGCGTCGAAGTAGTCGCCAGCGCCGACACGGATCCGCGGATAGCCTTCGTTGCGGGCCTCCTCGAACACGACGCGACCAACTTGCGTGTCATTCTCGGCCTTGCCGCGGGTGTAGGTGACGCCGTCGGTCGAGGTGACCGGATAGAGCCGCAAAATCTCGCCGGTCTCGTTCTGCTGATACCACATCACTATGGTGACGATGCCGGAGTCGACAGGTGTCGCAGTCGGCGTCCCCTCAGCAACCGGCGTGCCGTTCTCGACCGGCGATGCCCCGGGAGTGCCGCCGGTTTGCAGTCGCGCGCTGGCCTGGGGTTGGGATCCGAGTAGCGCCGCCAGGAATGCGACGATGGTCAGGCCCGCGATCAGCGCCATTGCTCGGGTACGCATTGCCTCGCCTCACAGTCTCGCCAGTCTGAAGGTATGCCCCGCTGACGTTCAGGTACGGACGTTTCACCACCATAACGCGTGAAAAACGCCTGGGGTTCTGCGGGACTACGTGGCATCCTACCAGAGCATGGCTAGACTTGCACAGGTTTGAGGAGCTTTTGCGCAACTACATGCCCGACGATTTCCGCCTCGCCGGGCAGCAACAGGTGCGGGCTGAAGGCGATGCTGGTCGGGTTGTTGAGGACCACGGCGATCGGCGGATCCCCGGCCAGAAGCTCGGCAACTGCCTGATCCCGCGAGGCCAAAGACTCGAAGCCCATGATCACCCGCGGGATCGGCTCCCCCGCTTCGTTGGTATTGGATCGGGTCGCCGTGCCGGAGTCGGACCACTCCATCATCCAGCGGTCGACTACATTGCTCCACTCGTGCCAGAGGGCGTCGTGGTCGAGGGTGACGTAGCGCTCGACGGCCTTCAACAGGCCGATCATCGTCTCCTTGCCGACCTTGAGCGAGCGGCCGAAGCGCTGGTTGGGTGGCCCGTTGAAGCGGATCTTACGGATCATCTCCGCCGTTCCAACCACGAGCCCGCTGTTCTGCGGTCCGCGCAGGTTCTTGCCGCCGCTGAAGATCGCGACGTCTGCCCCGAGGTCGCGGGTAAAGTGCCAGAGGTTGGTGACGGGTGGAACCTGAGCCGCAGCATCGACGATGACCGGCACGCCCCGGGCGTGGGCCTGCTCGATCACGAATTCCAGCGGCAGCGTGTTCCGGGCCATATGGCCGCCGGCGCAGTAGAGGACGGCCGCGGTGCGCTCGGTGATGGCCGCATCCAGCTCCCAGGTCTGCGTCTCGTAGGAGTGGCCGATCTCGATCAGGCACGCCCCGGCGTTGCGCACCGCCTGGTCGTACCAGATCCGGTGCATGCGGTGGACGACGACCTCCGACTTGAGGCCCTCCATGTCATTCGGCAGGCGAGCAATCAGGGCGGGATTATCGCCGGCGATCGCGGCGGCGGTGGCAAGGCTAAGGCCGGCTGCGGCGCCGTTGCTGACGTAGGCCGCCTCGTTGTTGGTCAGGGTTGCCAGCCGCTGCCCGACCGCCTCGACCAGCTCCAGGATATCGACGAACGCCTGGGAGGCGTCGGCCATCGCCTGGGCAACCTCAGGCGCCATGGTGGACCCACCAAGACGGGTATAGGTGGTGGCGCAGTTGATGATCTTGCGTACGCCGAGCTGTTCGTAGATGTCCGTCACGATGGTCTCCCTCCCGAAGCCGCGCTGGTTCGTTTCAGGTATCTAAGCAGATCGGCGAGCCCAGCGGAACGGGCTCTCTGTTATTCTTTGCGGTTGCGTTTACGGCGCGAACAAATCGGGCGCCGTCGGGTTGAGGGGGAACAACATGGCCGTTTGGCAGAGCCAGCCGTACGCGCTCGTCTTTCCGGGACAGGGCGCGCAGTTCGTCGGGATGGGCGCGACGTTGATCGAGGAGTCGCCGGCGGCCGCGCAGACGGTGCGCGAGGCAGATGAGATCCTCGGCGTTTCACTCTCCGAACTCATGGCCAACGGACCGGCCGACGAGCTTGAGGATACCTACAACGCCCAACCGGCCATCCTCACGATCAGCGTCGCCGCCCTCCGCGCGGTCGAGTCAGCACTCGGCGATCGGCTGCATCCGGCGATGGTCGCTGGTCATTCGCTGGGAGAGTTCAGCGCGCTGGTGGCGGCCGGAGTGCTCGATTTTCCGGATGCCCTGCGCCTCGTTCGCGAGCGCGGGCGGATCATGAAGGCAGCCGGCGAGACCAGCCCCGGCGCGATGGCGGCCGTGCTTGGCCTCGATGACGAGGTGCTGGCCGAAGTCTGCCGCGAGGCATCCAATGATGGCGGCGAGGTGGTCGTCGCGAACCGGAATTGCCCAGGGCAAACGGTGATCTCCGGAGACGTCGGCGCGCTCGAGCGGGCCAGTGAGCTGGCGAAGGAACGCGGCGCGAAACGAGTCGCGCGGCTCGGCGTCAGCATCGCTTCGCACTCTCCGCTGATGGCGGACGCCGCGGCCGAGTTTGGACGACACGTCGCCGAGCTGACGCTCGCCGATCCCCAGGTTCCCGTCGTGGCCAACGGTTCCGCGCAGCCGATGACGGGTCGGGCAGAGGTCGCGGCCGAGATCTCGGCGCAGATGGCCGCGCCGGTCGACTGGACCGGGAGTGTCCAGACAATGCGGGCGGCCGGGATTCACACCTTTGTCGAGCTCGGGCCGGGCGCGGTCATCGCAGGTCTGATCAAGCGGATCGACCGCGAGGCTGCGGTTCTGAGCATTGCCGATCTTGGCCTGGGATTGCCATCCACCGCAAAATGAAGCAATTTCGCGCACTTGAGTACACTATGCGGCGCAACAAATGATCCAGCGCGCAGGGCATGAACACCGCCGTTTGGATATACGACGGGAGATTGTCGTGACAAAGCGTATTGTGGTGACGGGGGTTGGCGCGGTCACCCCGCTTGGCGTAGGTCTCAAAGCGACCTGGGACGGGCTGCTGGCTGGGCGATCGGGCATTCGCAAGATCCAGCATTGGGACGCCTCCAAACTCGATGTCCAGATTGCCGGCGAGGTTGATGGGTTCGTCGCCAAGGACCACATGGATTTCAAACAGGCGAAACGGATGGATCGCTTCGCCCAATTTGGCGTGGCGGCCGCGCGGGAAGCGCTGGAGAATTCCGGCCTGACGATCGACGAATCGAACGCCGATCGAGTCGCGGTGGTGGTCAATACGGGCGGCGGCGGCATCCCGACGATCGAGCACGACGTCAACATGATGCATGATCGCGGGCAGAGGTTTGTCAGCCCGCTGCTCATCCCGCTCTTCGCGCCGAATATGGCAAGTTGCCAGGTGTCGATGGCCTTCGGGATTCATGGTCCGTCGATCACCTCGGCCGCAGCTTGCGCCTCCGGCATCCAGGCCTTCATCGACGCGTACTACATGTTCCAGCGCGACGAGGCCGACGTGATTCTGACCGGCGGGACCGAATCGGGCATCACGCCGGTTGCTGTGGCTGGTCTGGCCAATATGCAGGCACTCTCGAAGCGGAACGACGATCCGGCGGGCGCGAGCCGACCGTTCGATGGCGAGCGCGACGGGTTCGTCTTCTCCGAAGGCTCGGCCGTCTTTGTGCTGGAGACCGAGGAGCACGCCCTTGCCCGCGGTGCCAACATCATCGCCGAGGTCCACGGCGGTGCCTACACCTCCGACGCGTATCACATCACCGCGCCGCACCCGGACGGTCGGGGCGCGGCAACGGCGATGACCCGGGCAATCAAGCGGGCCGGATTCCAGCCGACTGATGTCGATTACGTCGCCGCGCATGCGACCGCGACATCGCTTGGCGATGTGGCTGAGACCAACGCACTGAAGACGGTCTTCGGCGATCACGCCCACAATCTGGCGATCTCGGCCAATAAGTCGATGGTCGGGCACCTGCTCGGCGCCGCCGGTGCAGTCTCCGGGCTCGGCTGCGTGATGGCGATCCGCGACAACGTGGTGCACCCGACCATCAACCTGCACACGCCCGATCCGAGGTGCGATCTTGACTACGTGCCGAACGTGAAGCGTGAGATGCGGGTCAACGTGGCGCTGGCCAACGGCTTCGGGTTCGGCGGGCAGAACGCGGTCGCGGTCTTTTCGAGGTACCAGGGTTGAACCTTCCCGGAGGGGCAACAGCGGCCCCTCCGGTATACTCCGTTTCTCAACCAGCACGCGCGTAACGGCGTCTGGACCAAATCCCCCACTCCCCGCGAATTAGATGACACCCCACAGGCGCCGCGCGTTGCGCGCGGTGCGGGAAGGACGCGACATGCGGGCACACCGGCGACATGGCAGGCGATCACGATGGGCGGCGATCGCCTGCTGCGCTCTGGTGCTGTGTGCGGCGATCGGTCCGGTCGCGTTCTGGAAACTGACGCCCCACGCCCAGGCAGCGGTGATGCTCTCTTCGTCCGATCCGCTGCTAGGCACACCGCGCGGCACACCTGACAAGGTGATGCGGTTTGCCCAGGAGAAGCAATCGACCCGGATTGCCGACACCCGCGCCTATATCTATGAGGTCTATCGACTGGCCCCGCTGGTCGGGCTCGATCCGGCGCTGGTTATCGCGCAGTCGGCCCTCGAGACGGCGAACTGGACCTCGAGCTACTGGACCAACTACCTGAACCCGGCCGGAATCGGGATCGGGTACGACGGTGCGCCGTCCTACACATGGGCGACCGGCGAGGATGCCGCGCGCTCCCACGTCATCCGGCTCTACATCTACTCAGCCGGGGCGATCGATCCGGGCAATCCACTTTATCAATACCGGGATGTCGGCCCGACGTATCAGCGCGTCATCGATCTCGGCTACAACGGCCAAGCGCAAACCCTCGACGGGCTGACCGGCAAGTGGGCAACTGACCCGCTCTACGGCCAGAAAGTGGCCAGCCGCGGCAACGGCATCTTCGCCGTCGATCCGGGCGACCCGGCCGAGCCGGCGATTAGCCCAATCAGCGCAAGCTCATCGGCCGGAGGCGACCCAAATCGCACGCGCGATGGCGATCTGGCCTCGACATTCGCCGTGACCGGGATCGATGCACCGCCTCCCGGCCTCTTCGTCGACTACGACTTTGGCGAACCGGTCTCCTTCCAGAGCATTCAATGGCTGTTCCGGTCGTCGAACTATGCCGACTCCTATCAGCTCCAGACCTCAGACGATGGCGTGAACTGGTCCACGCGCAGCTCGTATGTCAACCCGACTGCCAATGCGTGGAATATCTACGGCGGAGCCGTAACTGCCCGGTATGTTCGGGTGCAGTTCTCCAACCCGAACGGCGACATGCGGCTCGGCTACCTCTCGGAGATCGAGTTCTACGGGCACTACGCGAACAGTGCCCCGACGGCAACCTCGACCCCGTACCCGATTCCGACCGCTACGAACACACCGACGGCAACCAATACTCCAACAGTCACCAACACGCCGACAGTCACCGACACCGCGGCGGCATCCGCGACGCCGACCATGACGGCCACGATTGCGCCGACCGCGACGCCCACGATGCTGACGGGTCAGCTCCTGCCGATCGTCGGCAGCGGTGGATCCGGTACCGGGAATTGGACCGGCTACATCCGCGATGGGAACGTGCGCACGACGTGGCAGACAACCTCCTCCACGCCTCCATCGCAGGCTCAGGTCTACGTCGATCTGGGACGAAGTGGTGCGCTGACCGGGGTCGAGTTCATGTTCCGGCGTATCAGCGGCGCCCGCTCCTACCAGATCCGCGTCTCGGACGACAAGAAGAGCTGGACGACGGTTGCAACCTTCACCTATGCCGATCCGCTCGTTTGGCAGCGGGCCGAGTTCTCGGCCAACGGGCGATACGTCCAGTTCCTCTTTACCAATACGAACCGCACGGCATCGCTCGGCTACCTGGCAGAGGTCAAGGTCTATGGCTCAGCGGCGAGTTTCAGGAGCGCGGACCAGGCTCCGCCGGCCACCAGCACGCCGACTGTCGCTCCGATTGCGACTGCCACCGCGACCGCGGAGCCGACGCACACGCCGACACCGGCCGAAGTCATCGATGCCATCGCGACGCCGACGCCGGCCAGTTTCGGGGCCGCGACCCCGATCGCACTCGATGACAGACTACCGATCGTCGAGTTGCGGCGGACCGCGAACTCGACCGGCGCATTCGCACTCATCGACCTGGACTCGGAGACGACATGGCGATCGACCGAGGATGCTCCGTCGATGATCTACGTCGTCGCCGATCTGGGGAAGGCGCGCGATGTCGGCTCGATCACGCTGCTCGCCGGTCCGGACGGGATCACGGGTCAGATGAACGTCGAGATCTCAACGGACGGCCAGACGTGGGAGACGATGGCAGAACCACCCCCCGGGATACCCGGTGTATGGCAGGAGGTCGTGATCGATCAACCGGCGAGCGCAATCCGGATCGTGATTACCAACCTCGGCCATGCGCAATCCATTGGCGGCGTTGCAGAATTGCGCATCCAGCCGACGGCGGAACCATAGGGAGCTGCGTGGGCAGCCCTGGCATCCGCTGCTAACCCGGGAAGTGGCATGAATCGATTTCACGAACTGGCGCGCCGGATGCGCCCTGTACACGCCTCGTGGCAGGAGGCAGTAGCCGACCTGACGCTCGAGCAAGTCAACCACCACGAGCGCTCGGGTGTCCTGCCGATCGCCTTCTCCCTGATGCACCTCGTCAATACCGAGGATTTCCGGGGCTGTGAGTTTCTCGGTGATCGACCGTCGCTCTGGGAGCGCGAATGCTGGGCCGACAAGGTCGGTAACACAGTGCCGTCCGTTTTCCGGGGCACCCCGATGGACGTTGCCGAGTCGCTGCGGTTCGGCGATGTCGATGCCTGGCGGGCGTATCAGTCCGCTGTCTTCGCGCAAACGGACAACCTGCTCCTGGCAATGGATGATGCGCGCTGGGACGAGATCGTCATGCCTGAGATTCCGGAGTCGCAGCGCCGCGGCTTCATGTACCTGCTGGTCGGAGACGGGCCGGTGACGCTGGGCGACCGGTTGGAGGTCGTGCTCTATCACCATGGAATTCGCCACCTGGGCGAACTCGAGCATGCCCGCGCGTTGATCGGGCTGCATGGCGTCGGCGGGTAAACCTCAACGAAACCGTCCCGGCGCACGTGTGGCAAGATGACGCCATGGAATCAAACGGGACGAAAGGACTGGACTCGATGCGGTTTCATGGACGCGTGGCAATCGTGACTGGTTCAGCGCGTGGAATCGGGAAGGCGATTGCCGATCGCCTGGCCGGCGAAGGCGCGCACGTGCTGATCGCGGACATCGACGAAGCGGCAGCCAATGCGACCGCTGCCGAGCTGGGTGACATGGGCGCGGCTTATCCGCTCGATGTCACGTCGGACGATTCCTGGCAGGCCGCTCTCCTGGCAGCCAATAACCGTTTCGGCCCAGTCGATATCCTGGTCAACAACGCCGGCATCGCCGGGCGATCGGCGCCGACCTGGGAGCTCTCGGTCGACGAGTGGCAGCAGGTCGTCAACATCGACCTGACCGGCGTCTTCCTCGGCTGCCGCGCGGTTCTGCCCGGCATGATCGACAAGGGCTACGGCCGGATCGTCAATATCGCCTCGATCGCCGGCAAGGAAGGCAACCCGAACGCGGTGCCCTACTCGGCCGCGAAATCGGGCGTGATCGGCCTGACCAAGGCGATCGCCAAGGAGGTCGCGACCAGGGGCGTGATCATCAATGCGATCACCCCGGCTGTCATCGAGACCGAGATCCTGAAGCAGGTCTCGCAGACCCACATCGACTACATGACCAGCCGGATCCCGATGGGCCGGGTCGGTCAGCCTCACGAGGTCGCGGCGCTGGCAGCATTCCTGTGCTCTGAGGAAATCACGTTCTCGACCGGCGCGGTCTTTGACCTTTCCGGCGGCAGGGCGACGTACTAGATAATCAATCATCGACACGCAGAACCTGGAAGTGACAAGGCAGTTACCAATGACAGAACGGACGCCGGTTCTGGCGACAAGAGGTATCTCGAAATGGTTCGGGCCGGTGAAGGCGTTGACCAATATCGACTTCGAGGTCTACCCCGGCGAGGTCGTGGCCTTGATCGGTGACAACGGCGCCGGCAAATCGACGCTGATCAACGTGATCACCGGCGTCCTGCCGCACGAAGAAGGCGGGATTATCTTCGAGGGGAAATCGGTCAACCTCACCCCTCAAGAAGCACGCCGGCTGGGCATCGAGACGGTTTACCAGGACCTGGCGATCGCGCCGCACCTCGATTCGGTCGCGAACATCTTTCTCGGCCGCGAATACCGGCAACCGGGCATCCTCGGCAAGATGGGATTTCTCGACTCCAAACGGATGCGATCCGACACGCTCCAGCAGCTCAGCCGACTGCGAGTGCGGATCAAGAACATCGATCGCCGCATGACGACGCTGTCCGGTGGTCAGCGACAGGGCGTGGCGGTCGCCCGCTCCGTACGCTGGGCCAGCAAAGTCGTGATCATGGACGAGCCGACGGCGGCGCTCGGTGTCGCGCAATCCGGCATGGTGCTGGACCTGATCAAGGAAGTCCGCAACTCGGGCATCCCGATCATCTTCATCAGCCACAACATGCCGCACGTCTTCGAGGTCG
>DASQCG010000406.1:0-2616 GCA_035634825.1 Thermomicrobiales bacterium
CACCACGGCACAATCGCCATCGACAGCGAGCCGGGCAAAGGCACGACGGTACGAGTGACGTTGCCGCGCGTGATCGGGAGTTCCTAGTTTCTCGTTTCCAGTTTCCAGAGATTGCAGACGATTGACTTTGGCACCCATACCGGGTCCGCCGATCGGGCGGCAAGAACGAAGCGAGAAACCAGAAACCAGAAACGAGAAACCAGAGACCCCTACGTTCGTGCGGTCATCCGGTCGAGGGGTGGGGCCGTTTTCGGCATGAGCGGCACCGGGTTGCGGCGGCCGCGGAGCGCTCGATAGAGGAAGAGGAAGACGAAGAGTGTGCCGGTTATCCCGTAAAGGAGCGCCATTGGGGTAGTTGCGGAGTCGGTGCCCGAGCCAATGCCGTGCAGGAACCCGATCAGCATCAGCGGCAAGGTCAGCCAGTGCGCCTTCCGCCAGAACCGATATCCGGTCAGTTTGCGCAACGGGAAACTGAGCGAGATCGCAACCATCAGCCACCCGGCGATCACGCCGAGACCGGTCCACGGCTCGCGCATGCCGGAATGAAACGGGATCAGCAGATCGGCCAGGGTGAAGGCGGTGTACTGATCGGCCGCAAGCGTCAGCACATGCACCCCGAGAAACGACAACGCGAGCGCCGTCAGGTAGGCGTGGAGGCTGAAAACATCGCCCCGCCGCATCATGCTGTCCAGGAAACGCGTCGAAAGGCCGAGACCGAGCATGGTCGAAGCCCAGAGCAGCAGGTAGAGCGTCACGCCGGAAGCGCGCGCCAGGTACCAGGTCAGCGGACTCAACTCCCAGCCGAGCAGGTTGGCCACGCTCGCCGTAACCAGCATCAGCAGCGAGACGGCGGCCAGTAGTCCGACCGGATAGACCCCGGCCGGCTCAGGCGGCGCGGCCGTCGGAATCGAGCGGGTGGATCGCAAACGCATCGGGGAACCTTCCTGGCACAGCAAGCAGCGTGCCGGTGATATCGATCACGACCGCGCCGCTGGCATCGGCCGGGTTCAGGGACATGCCGCGCCCGCCGCTGACCAGCAGCGCCTTGGTCGCGACTTCGGCCGTTGCCAGATCGGGTGCGAGCGCGGTCGCGGAGACGATGCGGCCCAGGACCGGCCGCCCGGTGGCAGGGTCGATCAGGTGGTGATAGCGCTCGGTACCGCGCTGCCAGACATGCCGGTTCATGGCCGACGTGGCAATCGACCCGGCGGCCGGATCGAGGATCGAGAGCAGGCAGCGCTCGCGATCGGCATCGACGGGATCCTCGATGCCGACGACCCAGCGGTCGCCATCCGGTGGCTCGCCCCAGACGCGGAGATCGCCGCCGGCGTTGATGCTCCCACCCGGCCAGGCGGCGAACCGTTCAACCAGCCGGTCGACGAAGATCCCCTTGGCGATCCCGCCGAAATCAAGCGCGCAGCCGGGCTGCAGGGTAACGGTCCCGGCCCGGCGATCGATCGCGATCCGCTCGACCAGGCCAGGCTCCGGCACGATGCGGCGGGCGATTTCCGGACTTGATTGGACCTCCCGGAAGTCGCGGTCGTAGCCGAGCGCGGTCAGCGACGGCAGGATTGACGGGTCGAAGAGGCCGTCCGTCCGCTTGTATGCCGCCAGCGCCGCCTCCAGCACTGCCAGGAATCCGGGCGAGACCGGCATTGGGCGGCCGGCGGACTCATTGAGGCGGGAGAGCTCGCTCTGCGGGCGGAAACGGCTGAATCGCTCTTCCCATCCCTCGGCGAACTCCCGTGCGGCCGCCAGCGCCAGATCAGCGGTCGCGTTGTCGACGCCGACCGCGATCAGCTCGATCCGGGAACCCATCGCCCGGTAGTCGCGGTGGTGAACAAAATTGGAGGTGCGTCGTTCTTCTTGTAGCGCGGAGCCGCCGTGCCCCGTATCGTCGACGGCGACCACTCGTCCCTGCGGAGACCGTTTCACCAACGGGGTGGTTGCGGCCCGCGGCCACAGCGGGGCACGGCGGCCCCGCACTACGGTATGGGTATGGTGGGAGCGTTCGGAAGCTGGACTAGTCGCCACTGGAGCGGGTCCGGGTGTGGGATTGGGCCGGCGGCTGGATCTGGATCTGCTCCTCCAGACCCGGCACGCGGGCGCCGAGGCCGCTGGTCTGGCTCTGGCTCCCGACAGGCGCTTGCTGTATCCCGGCAGCGTCGTTGATCGGTGTGCTGTGCGTGCCGTCGCGAACGATCAGGACCAGGCTGGCCGCGAAGGTCGCAATCGCGCCGACCGCCGCGAGTCGCCGGGCCTTCCCCTCGCGCGCGATCCGTTCGCTGGGCTGGCGGAAGCCTTTCGCCCCGAGCGGATCCGCCATGCCGTGGACCAGTACCGCCTTGCGCTCGAGCGAATTTGGGTGTGCGGGCGCCCGTCGCGGCCAGGAGGGGTACTCAGTCGTCGTGCTCGTCATGCTCATAATCCTCGTCGTCGTGCTCGCCTTCCTCGTCCCAACTTCCCCGAGCGTCGAGGGCGGAAGGCGTGGTCTGCTGAGGAGCCGGGGAGGTGTCGTTGAGCGTACCGAGCGAGAGCCCGGATTGCGCGGCGACGCCCGGCCCGCCGGTCGAGTCGGTGGAATCGGACGTATTCGGGTCGATGAATTCCTCGGCC
>DASQCG010000407.1:0-2977 GCA_035634825.1 Thermomicrobiales bacterium
GGCGGAATACTTCGCTCGTTCCAGGTCAAGCTGAATCGAGCCGGCAGCGCAGATTGCGCATCGACTCCGCCAGTCGCTCTGAGCGACTCGCCCGCGGCGAGTCGGGTGTGCTCTGCTTGACGGACGAGTGCCGGTCTGGAAGGAGTACCGATGATCATCGGTGCACACGTCATCGTGTACAGCACTGCGGCGGAGGCCGATCGCGCCTTCCTGCTCGAGCTGCTGGGGACACGTCATGTCGACGCCGGGGGTGGCTGGCTCATAGCGGCCTTGCCGCCAGCCGAGATCGCGGTGCATCCGACCGATGGCGCACCGATACAGGAGCTGCACCTCATGTGCGACGACATCGACAAGACGGTCGCGGACCTCGCGGCGCGAGGAGTGACCTTCGACGGAGGTGTGCACGATCGGGGCTGGGGGCTGTGGACGTCAATTCAGCTGCCGAGCGGCGGAACTCTCGGACTCTACCAACCGCGACATCCGATCGCGGCCGACGCGATCAACTAACGCGTCAGCTCGCTTGGCGATAGCGGTCGAGTATGGCCGCTCGCAAGACCTTCGGCGAAGTGCCGAGCGCCGCCAGGATGCGTGGCACCAGGCCGCCGTCTATCGCGAGCAAGCCAAGCGCGATGTGCTGCACGCCGATGTGCGTATCGCGCTCCGTCTGCGCTTCGCGCACCGCGAGCTCCAAGGTTTTCTTCGCCCGCGAGGTAAACGGGAGGTGCCCACGTGGAACGGCGCCGGTCCGGTAGCCCGTGGCCGCCGGTCGCGGGGCCTGGGGTTGCGTTTGTTGTCTGCCGTCTCGTCGCGCGCAGCGCCAGCGTCGGAAGCGACGCCTCAGGCGGGGCGACAGAGCGCGACTGATATTGAGCCGGAAGCGACGGCGCCGTTGGGATCGGCTGACATGAGCGGCGCGGTCCAGGGCATCCAGGCCGAAGCGGGCCTCGATCCGAGCCCGCACTACGTCGAGATCGATACCGATCGCCGCTAATGCCTCTCGGTCCAGGTCGGCGAACATGTCGGTTCCGGTGCCAAGTCCAATCAGCCGAACGATCTGCTGCTCGACGTACGGAGGTGTGACACCGCTGTCCCGCATCACCTCGGCTGCGGGCTGCTCCATGCCGACGACCGCCAGCAAGAGATGCTCACAGCCGATGTATCGGTGACCCATGCGCCGCGCGTGCTGCTGGGCGTCGCTGACCACGGTCCGGGCGTCGGTAGTGAACCGTTCGAACATCACCGTCTCCCGATCCGCCGCCCGTACTTGCGATGCACGGTCTGCTTGGTGACACCGAGCCGGTCAGCGATCTCCTGCCAGGACCAGCCGGCCAGCCGCGCACTCTCGACCTGCAGAATCTCCAACCGTTCAGTCAGCGCGCGCAGCGCCGCAACCGCTCGTAGCCCGACGTCCGGATCGCGGCTGGCCGCGCCTTCAGCGATCTCCAGTGTTGTTTCCATGGTGTCAGCATATGCTGACACCGCCGGTGCGTCAACATATGCTGACGGCGGTTTCGTCTGGCCTGAAAAGTCAGCGCGTCAGATCCGGGTCGTCACCCCGGTGTGTGTAATGGTCACGAACGTGATCGACGAAGCCCTCGACCAGGCTCGAGACCTTGTTCAACCGAGGTGAGGACGGAGCGATCGAACGCGGTCGGGTGGGCGCAAGTTGCTCCGCACCCAACACCTCGTCGCCGAGATGCGCGAGTCGTTCCGGCGAGCAAGCGGACTCCAAAGCAGCAAAGATCGGGTCCTGTCGCTCAATGTGTGCCGCGAACCCGGAGCGAAGTTCAGTCCAGACCGCTGTTAGCAGTTCGGCCGTCAGATCAGGGTCCTCAAGTTTTCGGAGCTTCGCCTCTATCGCCCGATCAGCAGTGAGGTGCTCCTCGGCGATCTCGTCTCCATGATCAAGGACGTCCCGAACCTCGGGGTAGAGATACTGCTCCTCCGCGACGAAATGCCGGACAAGGTTCATGACAACTAGCTCCCGCTCAGCGGTGGCTTCGTCGGTATGGCTCAGGGCGCCGTCTCCGGCTAGCCATCCCGCGATCGCGTGATGATCGCTGCGCAACGCATCGGTCATCGATTGAGACTGGGAATCAGTCACGCTGGTGTCCTTCCGCCGCTAGGCGGCCAGCCTAACCAGGTTGTATCTGGCCGGTGCTTCGCGGATCCGCTTACGAGGCGCCGGCCGTGCCTACGAGAGCGTTCGCTATCCGCTCGTCGCGTGGATGGCCTGGTCAATGACGCGGACTACCGCATTGGGACGCGTAATGAGCCCCAAGTGACCGGCCTTGACGTAGGAGATGTGCGCACCCGCGTTGGTCGACATCTGCTCCTGTAGCGACGGCGGCACCGCATGATCCTCGGTTCCGATCAAGGACCACGACGGGATATCGGCCCAGGCCGGCGGGCCGGACGGCTCGCCCAGTTGTGCGGCGGCGGCCGGCCGCTGTACTGCCGAAAGCACGGCGGCCTGGTTCGGCGGCACACCGTTGGCGAAGCATTCGTTGAAACCGGCGTACGGCGGATTGGGCGGGATGCGCAGATAGAGGTCAACGCCGCCGCTGAACGGCACCACATTGAACGCCGTCGCCGGATCGAGGCAGGACTCGGGCGACGACAGGTCCGCCAGAGTCTGTTTGGCATCCGGGATGAACGCGTCGATGTACACGAGAGCCTTCACATTGGCGTTGCCCGTTGCCGCGTTCGTGATCACAAACCCGCCGTACGAGTGACCGACCAGGATGATCGGGCCCGAGATCGTCTGCAGGTAGCTGGCCAGGTAAGGATCGTCGACCGAGGGCCCCCGGAGCTGGTTCGGCGGTGTGACCACGGTGTAGCCCTGACGTTGCAGGCGCGGTATCACGGCGCTCCAGGACGAGCCGTCCGCCCAGTCCCCGTGCACAAGCACGATCGTGGGCTTGGCACCGGCCCCGTTCGATTCATGAGCAGCTGCAGAGCCCGTGACACTCAACGG
>DASQCG010000408.1:0-7408 GCA_035634825.1 Thermomicrobiales bacterium
GAGCGCATCGTTCACCTCAGGCCGGGCGCGATCGTGATCAATGCGGCGCGCGGCGACGTGGTCGATCAGGACGCGTTGGCTGAGGCTGTGGCGTCGGGTCACCTGCGCGGCGCCGGAGTCGATGTCTTCCCCTTCGAGCCATGTACGGAAAGCCCGCTCTTCGGCCTGCCGAATGTCGTAATCACGCCGCACACCGGCGGATCGAGCGCGGAGGCACTGGCCAACGTCGGCGAGATGATCAGCTCGACCACGCTTGCCGCGCTGGCCGGGCAGGCGGTGCCGAACGCCGTCAACCTGCCGCCGGCCTCGCTGCTCGCACCGGATCTGCAGCGATTGACTTCAGTTGCAACGGCGGCTGGTCACCTGCTTTCGGTCGTACAGCCGGAGCTACCGTCGGCGTTCAGGGTGACGATCCGGGGGATCGTGCCGGCCGATGTGGTCGAGCATGTGACCAGCAACGCGCTGGCCGAGGCGATCAACCGCTGGACCGGCCGCTGGGCGACCGCCGTCAACGCGCGTCTGGTGGCCGATGAGCTCGGGATCACGGTGGCGACCTTGACTGGAGCCAATGATCCAGACGTCGAGCCGTCGTTCTCGTTCGAGGTGCTCGGCGAGACGTCGCATCATGTGCGCGTCATGTGGGACCGTCGGACCGCCGGGATTGTCGAGGTCGACCGATTCGCGCTTGACCGGGCACTGGCGGGCGAAATCCTGATCACGCATCACCGCGACGTGCCGGGCATCGTGGGGCGGGTCGGGACGATCATGGGGCTGTACCGGGTCAATATCGCGGGGATGCAGGTAGGTCGGCACCATCGCGGAGGCGAGGCGCTGATGGTGCTCAATGTCGACGATGAGATCCCGCAGGCGGCGCTGGACGAGATCAAGACCATCCCGGGCGTCGAGACGGCATACCGCGTCTCCCTGCCGCCGGCGCAGGGCCGGATGGCCACCATGACGGCATCGGCCAGCGTCGCCAAGTAACGTTCGCGGTGAATCCGCGCGGCTGACAATGGAGTAAGGTACAGGCGACGCGTGGTATCGCAGGAGGCTCCTCATGTTCATCCGGTCCCGGCTGATTGCCGCTCTTGCCGTGTTGCTCGTCGCCCTCTCAGCCTCCGGCCTCGCCTACGCGCAAACAGGCGGACCTGATCCCAACTCGCCGGCCAAGGAGCGCACGCCAACCCCCGAGGAGACTCCGACGCGCAACGCGCCACCGAAGGCGACACCTCAATCGACCGTGCGGGCAACTACGCCGACTCCGGCCTCTTCGCCTGAGGAGGGGACGCCCGGTGCGGCAGCCACGCCGTTGACCAGCGTGGGGGAGATCCCGCTCGCCGCGATGACACTCGACGACACCACCATTCCGAGCGATTTCCAGCTGATTGCCGAAACCTACACGTCACCCGATGAGCTCACCGCCAGCCTGATCGGGCAGGTCACGCCTGAGCAAATCGCGGCGACCGGCATGATCGGCATGTACACGTCGTACTACGTCAACCGTGATCGCAATAGCGTCCGCACCTACATCATCGAGTACAAGACCGTCGATGGTGTGCAGAAGGGTTTCGACATCCTCGAGAACGAGCAGCTCCTGGTGCCGAATGGCTCGTTCACCGACAAGCCGGGGCCGACTGGCGTTGGCGAGAAACCGTCCGAAATCACCTCCGGCTTCTCGGAGAACGGTGACGGGACGCAGACCAAGACCTACGATGTCTCGTTCCGCATCGACCGGTACGAAGTCGGCGCGGCCATGGAAACCTTTGACGAGTCCGAACCGGACGGCAAGGTTGTCGATCAAATGGCGCACGATGTGGCAGATCGCGTTCAGGCCGTGCTGGCGGGTGAATCGGTTTCCGGCGTTGATCTCAGCCTGCCGGGCAAGTTGCTGGAGTTCAAGCAGCCGACCGCCTTCGAGGGGTTCGAGACCGATGCCGAAGCCTTCGCAATCTCCAACCCGAACGACGCGCCGGCCGGGTATGTCGCCGGGTATTACAAGGGCGTTTCGTATTCGCAGAACGTGACCACGGCGCTGCCGATCGTAACGATCGGGCTGCTGACCTTCGAGTCAGACAACGATGTTGCCGATGCCCTGGGTAATCCCGAGTCGATCATGCCGTCGTACACGGACCTCCAGAATCTGCAACGTTTTGCGGTCAACGGGGCAGACGACGTGGTTGCCTTCAGCTACTCGGCGCCAAGCGCTCAGGGGCAGCCGGACAGCGTCCGGGTCTTCGCGCAGGTCGGCGATCAAATGATCGTCGTTGATGTGCAGGGCATGGACACGCTCAAGGACGCCACCTCTGCCGCGTCGGACCTGACCGAGGCCGAAATCAACTGTGCGGTCGATGGCGACTGCGCTGATCCGGGCGTGGTGAGTCCGCAATAGGTCCGGGTTACCGGTAGCGGCCCGTCATCAGCTTGGCGATCGCTTCATGCGCGGCATTGTGGCCGGGCGCCCCCATCACGCAGCCGCCCGGCCAGGCGCCTGAGCCGCAGAGGAAGAGACCGCGGATCGGTCCTTCGTATTCCTTCGAGCCCGGTACCGGCCGCATGTCGAATGCCTGCTCCGGGACCAGTTCGCCCTGGAAGATGTGGCCGCCGGTCAGGCCGAACCGATCCTCGATATCCGGCGGGGCGAGCACCTGCCGGGCCACGACCGCGTTGGCCACATTCGGCGCGTACTCGGCGTAGCGGCGCATAGCGTGGTCCGCGATCTCTTCGCGTCGGGTATCCCAGCTCCCCTCGGCCAGCTCGTATGGGAAGTACTGCGTGAAGATCGAGAGGGTCGCCTTACCCGGCGGCGCCACGGTCGGGTCGAGTGCCGACTGCGTGTGCACTGAGAAGAACGGGTAATCGGACGGTCTGCCGGCGCGAGCGTCCTCGAACGCACGTTGCATGTAATCGATGCTCGGACCGATGAAGACTCCGCCGGTGTGAGCGCGCGACTGATCGTCGCCGGCCGCCGTGTACCGGGGTAGCTCGTCGAGGGCGAGGTTGATCTTCATAACCGGCGATGTGATCTGGATCGCCTCGATATCGGCCAGGAAATCGGCCGGCAGCTGATCCCGGGCGACCAGCTTCAGGTAGGTCCGCTGCGGATCCGCATTCGAGAGGACGATCGAGGCGTGGAACTCCTCTCCATCTGCCGCCACGACGCCGGTGGCGCGGCCCTCGGCGACGCAGATCTGTGCGACCTCGGCGCTGGTCCGGATCGTGACGCCGTGGGCGAGCGCGACCCGCTTGTAGGCCTGGCTGACCGCGCCCATCGCACCCTTGACGTATGCCCACTGACCGCGCCGGCCGGTGACCTGTCCCATCGCGTGGTAGAGCTTGACGTAGGCGGTGCCGGCGTCGCGCGGGCCGCGGAACGTGCCGATCAGGCCGAAGGCGACCGTGTTTGCCTGGATCTGCTCGCTCTCGAAGAAATATTCCGCGACGTCAGCCGCCGAGCCGAGAATCATCTTCTGGAAAATCCGCGCCTCGTCCCGGGTCCGGAATTGGCTGGCGAACTCGGAGAAGGTCGGCGGCTGGCGCAGGATGAATTGATCCATGACCGCAGACGCCTTTTCGACGAAGGCGTCGTAGCGCGGGTAGTTCTCGGCATCCTTTTTCGAGAACTTGCGGATCTCGTCGAGGAACTTCGCGTCGTCCTCCCATGCCGTGAGCGATTGGCCGTCAGGGAAGGGCATGAAGAAACGCGGGTTGCGCTTGATGAGCTGGATGTCGTCGGTCACGCCGAGCTCATTGATGATCTTGCGCGGCATCAATGACAGGACGTACGAGCCTTCGGAGAGCAGATATCCGGGGTGGATCTCCTGCGTGAATGCAGCGCCGCCGACCTCCTCATAGCGCTCGAGCACGCAGACGGAAAAGCCGGCCCTGGCCAGGTAACACGCGGCAACCAGCCCATTGTGTCCACCGCCGACAATCACGACATCGTAGGTATTGGCTGGCATTCGGCAGTCCTTTCGCGCCCGGTTTCCACTGACCTGGTTCGGGGCAGACTACCGATTCGGACGGATCTGCGCAATGTCGCGCCGGAACCGGAGGTGGCCGATACTGTGTGAGGATTCGAATGAGAGGAGCTCCCGGTGGCAGACGATTTTCAGGAAGACATCAGCGCGGATTTCGATGTCGAGGACGAGCTCGAACTGCTCCGCAGCAACACGCTGGCCATGGCTCTCGGCACGATCTCGTTCTTGCGCACGCAAGGCATCCCGGCCACGGAATGGGCCAAGTCGCTCGGCGAAATCTTTGCCCGCGGCTGGGACACCGACGAAGCCTGGAGCCCCGAGGACTTTCTCGATGCGACGATCGTCAACCTGACCGCATTCGGCGGCGAGGCAGTGCAGGCCGAGTTCAGCGACGAGGAAGCGACCGCCATGATCGCGGACTTTCCCGATCCGAGCCGAATCGACGGACTCGGGCTCGACAATGTGGAAGGCGATGTCCTCTACGACTTGATCAGGCCGATCGCGCTTGCCTGTGGTGTCTGGTACCACTGGGAGCGGCAGGACGAGCATGTGCGGATCACCATCCGCCCAGCGCCGGTGCTATGACGATCGGTGTCGCCCAGATCACCCTCTACCTGGAGGCAGCCGATTCGCTCAAGGACAAGCGGAGGGTGGTCAAGTCGCTGATCCAGCGCATCCACAATCGGTTCAACGTCGCCGCGGCCGAAGTTGCCGACCTGGATGATCACCGGGTAGCGACGATCGGCGTGGCCGCCGTTAGCAACAGCGGCGCGCACTGCAGCGACGTCCTGGCCGCCGTGATCGCGTTCGTGGATAGCAACGTCGAGCTGGGCTCGATGGGTGAGGTGGAGACAGAGCTGATTCCGTACTGACCGTGAAGGGAGGAGCCATGGCGGCGGCAAGCAAGCCACACGTTGTGATTATCGGCGGCGGATTCGCCGGGTTGAACGCGGCCAAGCAACTCAGGGACGCGGATGTCGCGGTCACAATCGTCGATCAGCACAACCACCACACCTTCCAGCCGCTGCTCTACCAGGTCGCGACCGCGTCCCTCTCACCGGCCGACATTGCGGGTCCGATCCGCGCCATCCTGCGTCGCCAGACCAACCTGAGCGTGATCCTGGCCGAGGTCACCGGCATCGACCTCGCGCGCGGCGTCGTGCACATGGGCACTGACGAGCTTGCCTATGACTACCTGATTATTGCGGCCGGCTCGACCGACTCCTATTTCGGTCACGACGAGTGGGAAAAATACGCTGGTGGACTGAAGACGCTCGACGACGCCGTGCGCATGCGAAATCAGATCCTGCTCGGCTTCGAGGCGGCGGAGCGCGCCCATACCGATGACGAGCGCCGGCGCGACATGACCTTCGCGATCATCGGCGGCGGTCCGACCGGCGTGGAACTGGCCGGCGCGATCGCCGAGATCTCCCGCCACAGCATCTCGCGCGATTTCGACCGCATCGATCCCCGGCAGGCCAGGATCATCTTGATCGATGCCGGTCCGCGACTGCTGGCGGCCTATCCCGAATCGCTATCGAAGCACGCGCAATCAGACCTCGAGCGACTGGGTGTCGAAGTCAGGCTCAACGCCCTGGTAACCAGTGTCGACGAGCGTGGTCTCACGCTCAAGTCGGGTGATCGGATCGAGGCGGCGACCCGACTCTGGGCGGCGGGCGTGCAGGCATCGCCGTTGGGACGAGCAATGGCTGTCGAGGTTGATCGCGCGGGCAGGGTGCTGGTGAATCCGGATTTGTCGATTCCGGGACACCCGAATGTCTTCGTGGCCGGGGATCTGGCGGCTTTGAACGGGAAGGATGGCAAGCAGCTGCCCGGGGTGGCCCAGGTCGCCATGCAGCAGGGTCGCGCGGCGGCGAGGAACATCATGCGCAGTGTCGCCGGAGAGGCGACAGTTCCATTCCAGTACAAAGACCTCGGCAACATGGCGACGATTGGCCGCAACCGGGCGGTGGCGGACATCCACGGGATTCACCTGCATGGCTTCATCGCCTGGGTGATCTGGCTCACGATCCACTTGGTCAACCTGATCGGCTTCCGGAATCGATTCGTCGTTATGACCCAGTGGATTTGGAGTTACCTCACCTTCTACCGCCGGGTTCGGCTGATTACCAACCCGGGAACCGCCGCCGATTAGCGTAAAATCCCGGTACGAGGTATTGGGTTAGGGTAGGGTCGGCATTCGGGTGGCTGCGATCACGGCGACGATAGATTCCCGCACAGAAACTCTTTCGCGCGAACAACTCGATTTCGGCTTTCGGGTCCTGGCAGTCACCACGTTCTGCATGACCCTGGCCCTGAGTTCGTTCGATTCGATCCAGGCGAACTTCTTCCGCGACAGCCTCGGCATGGATGGCGAACTCAACGGTTACCTGATCGCCATCCGCGAGGTGCCGGGCTTCCTGTTGATCTTCATCGCGGCGATGATGTTGAGGCGCGGCCTGTCGACGGCGACGGCGGTCTCGATCTTCATCGCCGGCGTCGGCTTCTCGCTATTTGCCTTCACGCACACGTTCAACCAGGCGATCATCCCGATCCTGGTCTGCTCGATCGGCTACCACTCGTGGCTGCAGCTTCAATACGCGCTGGGGCTTTCGCTGGCCCGGAATGGCGAGGAGGGGACGACCCTCGGCAAGCTGCAGGGGATCGGATTCCTCGGCACCTTCCTGGCCCTGGTGCTGGTTTTGGCCGTGCTGCAGTCAGCGGAGTGGCTGACCGGTGATGATCACCAGGACGGAATCCTGCGCATCTTCTGGCTCTTTGCCGGCGCGGTCGCGATCATCGGCGCGGTTGCCATCCGTCGCTTCCCGCAATCGGGTCGGGATCTCCGGGAGGCGCGGGTCGCGCCGCGGGTGACCTGGCGGCGCGAGTATTGGCTCTACTACGTCCTGGCCACGCTCGATGGCAGCCGGCAGCAGATCTATTTCGCCTTTGCGCCCTTCGTGCTGGTCGAGCGGTTCAACGTCCCAGCCCGTCACCTGATCATTGTCCTGATCATTGCCGCGCTGATCAAGTGGAGGATGGGCGAGACGATCGGCGGCATGGTCGACAAGTTCGGCGAGAAGATGACGCTCAACGTCGCCTACGTGCTGCACCTGATCGTCTTTATCGGCTTCGCGCTCTCGCCGAACGTCTGGTTCGCGTACGTTTGCTATCTCGGGTACAACTTCCTGTCGCTTTTCAGCATTGGCACCACGACCTACATCAAGAAAATCGCCCGGCGCGAGGATCTGACCCCGTCGTTGGCAATGGGCGTCTCGCTTGCGCACGTGACCGCGATCGTCGTGCCGGTTTTCGGCGCGGCGCTCTGGGATCAGCTTGGCTATCGTTTCCCGTTCCTGTTCGGGACGATCTTCGTGATTCTCTCGCTCGTCTTCACGCAGAAGATCGATGTCGCGAAGCAGCGGATCGGC
>DASQCG010000409.1:0-1963 GCA_035634825.1 Thermomicrobiales bacterium
GCTGGGGTTGCCGGTCATGGTGTTGATCGGGAGGCTGATCACGGGCGATCTCGATGCGACGATCAAGATCGCGGCTGTCGGACTGGTCAACGTCGCCGCCTATCACCTGATCCACTTCGGCGTGGCCCGCTCCCTCTTTCCGAGCCCATACGTCGTTACCGGGCTGTTCGGGCTGTCGTGGGCGATCCACCAGATTGCCGACGCCCTCGCCCGGGACACCGGCGGCTCATTCATCTATCACGCCTTCAGCGGGTTCACGGTCGGCGTGCTGGTGGCCGCCGTCTCGCAGGTTCTGCATCGTTGGCCGGGCGGCCGCCTGACCGCACCCTCCGCCCAATGGCTCGTGATCACCCTGATCTTCGGCTTCTCCGCGTCGTAAATACGGGATCGGAATCGGAGAATAACCCGCGCTACGTTATGTTGGGTCGCGGCGCGGTAGCCGTCGCTCATCCAGGCTGCTATCGGATACGTAAAAGTGTCGTTACACGTTCTGGGAAGAAGGTACGTCATGGATACGACAGGAGCAGGACGACGGGCCGCGGGCGCCGGGTTGATTGCCGCCATGGTGATGGTTTCGGTGCAGCTTCTCTGGCGCGTCATGGACTCGAAGGACAACGTCGTGCAGGCGTTTCCGGAGTTCATCGCCACGGCAATCGCCCGGCTGACTCCCCTCTCATTCTTCGGCTCGGTGACCGAGAATTACGGCAGCCTCGCCAAGCAAAGCTTGCTGACGGTCTGCATCATCGGCGTGGTCGCGGTCGGCCCCGCGGCCGGGAAGTGGGCGTTCGCGTTGACGCGGGAGCGATCGCCTTCATTCGGGCGACGGCTGATGGCCGGTCTGGTTGTCGCGGCGGGGTTGCTGGCGGTGGCATTGCTCGTGATCTTGCCAATCGCCAATCTGGGCATCGCCGCCCGGGACAGCAGCTACACCAGCGAAATCCTGACCCAGCTCTTCATCACCTTCGCGCTCTGGGCAGTGGTATTCGCCCTGCTCTCGGCCGAGCCGCAAGTGCGTGAGGCGGCGGGTGCCCAGGTCACGCGCCGCTCGGCGTTGCAGTCGTTTGGGTGGAGCGCTATCAGCCTGGCGGCGCTGGTCGGGATCATTGCGTCGCTGGCGGACATGTTCAAGGGCACGAAGCTGTCCGATGCCGAGGTTGCCGCGCAGGAGCAGGCAGTTGATCAGATCGTGCAGACGGAGCGTCCGGACGTTGCTGCCGCTACACCCGGCGCCGTAACGACTGCCTCCACGCCAAGCGGAGTCTTCGCCCAGTTCGATCAACTTCAGGCCGACGGGCATCTGACCCCGGTGCTGACGGAAACCAGGGACTTCTACCACGTCTCCAAGAACTTCACCGATCCGACGGTGAGCAGCGATGGCTGGTCGCTCGAGATCGGCGGGCTGGTCACGACGCCGAAGTCGTACAGCTACGATGAGCTGGTCGGCCGCTCGACGGTCAAGAACATCACAACCCTCTGCTGCATCTCGAACGAGCTGAACGGCGATCTGATCAGCACGGCGGAATGGACCGGTGTGCGGCTGGTCGACCTGCTAGCCGAGGTCGGTGTGGCCCAGAACACGGTCGATCTCAAACTGACCGCGGCCGACGACTACAACGAATCTATCCCGCTCTCGATCGCGCAGGATCCGTCCGTGATGATCGTGACCGGAATGAACGGCGAGCCGTTGGGGGACGATCACGGCTTCCCGGCCCGGCTGATCGTACCGCCGATTTACGGGATGAAGAACGTCAAGTGGCTCAAGAAGATCGAGGCGGTCGACGAGGATTACAAGGGCTACTGGCAGGAGCGGGGCTGGAGCGATACCGCCCGCTATCAGGTCTGGGGACGGATCGATTACCCGACCGGCACAGTCGACGCGGCCGGACCGATCACTGCCTGCGGAATGGCCTCGGCCGGCGATCGTGGCGTACAGCGGGTGGAGGTCAGCGTCGACAACGGCGCG
>DASQCG010000410.1:0-8685 GCA_035634825.1 Thermomicrobiales bacterium
TGCGCCGTTGTCATGATCCAGGTCATCCACGGTGCCTTCCCCCCCAGTCTGGTCGTGCGGTAGTGCGTCGTCGAGGAATTCCGGCTCTAGGTCATCGTCCTCAATATCATCATTCGGCAAATAGGTGTCGCTCATCGGAACGCTGCCCTCGATTCCGAATAGGTCAATCTTCCAGCCTGATCAGGCTGGCACAGCCACGATATGCCTTCGAGCGATCAGCCAACGTGGCTCTGGTGGACCAGGCCGCGCGCGCTGCGTTCCAGTTGGGACAACGCAAAGGGTACGCAAAACATTCACTTTGCGCAATACCAGAACTACTAATCGAAGACCTCCGCTGCGAAAACATCCTCGAACGTCTCTCTCCGCCGAATAATTCGCGCCGCTCCATTTGTCACCAGCGCTACTGCCGGGCGGGGCACAGCGTTGTAATTGCTTGCCATGGGCAACTGGTAGGCACCCGATGCCGGGATCGCGATCAAATCCCCAACCTCGACCTTGGGCAGCGCAATATCGTCGATCAAGACATCCCCCGACTCGCAGTAACGTCCCGCGATCCGTACGCGCTCTGCCGATCCGTCGGCCTGGCGGCTGGCGATCTCGGCGGTGTAGCTGGCGTCGTACATGGAAGGACGGATATTGTCAGCCATGCCACCGTCTACGGCTATATACGTGCGAACACCCGAAATTCGTTTCACGGAGCCAACGCGATAGAGCGCGACTCCTGCGGGACCGACCAACCAGCGTCCGGGCTCGGCAATGATCGTGCCCGCCGGAAGGCCGTGCTTTTCCCACGCTACCGTGTATGCATTGGTGATCACGTCGGCCCATTCGGCCGGGTCGCCGTCGATTCCCTCCGCGGTGTAGGCAATGCTCAAGCCACCACCTGGCGAGTACCGCCGCGCGACGATCCCGTGCCGATCCCGCACTTCTGCCGCGAACGCGACCTGCCGCTCGATTGCGATCGGCATGGCCTCATGCGTGCTGACCTGCGACCCCAGATGCATGTGAAACCCGACTAGCTCGAGATTCCCGCACGATGCCAGCAGCGCCACGGCGTTCCGTGCGTTGTCTTCCCAAACGGGGAAGCCAAACTTGGAGTCGACAATGCCGGTGCTGATCTTGGCGTGAGTATGAACGTCGACCCCCGGGTTCAACCGCAGCATGACGGGTACCTTGGTACCGGACTCGTTCCGACTTGCGTTCACTTGACCGGCAATCTGGTCGAGCCGGCTGATTTCGTCCTCGTTGTCGAGCACGATCACGCCGACACCCTCGGCCAGTGCGTATCGCAGTTCATCGGCGGTCTTGTTGTTGCCATGGAACACCATCTCGGCCGCAGGGATCCCGGCCCGAAGCCCGCCGTAGATCTCGCCGCCCGAGACGACATCGAGTCCCACGCCATGGCCGTGCAGGATCTGGATGATGGCCGGCGAGAGGTACGCCTTGCCGCCGTACACCACCTTCGCGTCCGGGTTGCGGTCAGCAAAGGCGCGGACCACCCGCTCGGCCCGGTCGTGGAGCGTGGCTTCATCAAATATGTAAAGCGGAGTGCCGAACTGCTCGGCCAGATCGGTTACGGAGCAACCGCCAATTACCATGTCGCCGCGCTCGGAACGTGTCGTCGTCATAGGCCAAAGCACCGGTGCATCCTCCATTGTGTACGTACATAGTCTAATCGTGATCCGGCGCATGGCACGATTTGCCGGCAGATATACTTGCCAGTCGGCATACGCCGCGCCATTGCGATCGCTCCGGATAATGCACCAATCATGCCCGCTACGCTTCTGACTGTCTCCAATTTGACCAAGGCCTACGGCGCTGAGGAAATCTTCAGCGGCCTTTCCTTCCAGCTCGTCGAGAAGGAGCATGTCGCCCTCGTCGGCGTCAACGGCGCCGGCAAATCGACCGTACTCAAGATCATCGCCGGGATCGAGGAGCCAACGAGCGGCGAGGTGGCGCCGGTCAGCGGTCTGCGCATCACCTACCTGCCGCAGGAAGCCCGCTTCGACAGTGATCAATCGATCCGCGAGGTCGCGCAGGAAGCATTTGCCGTCGCCCTCAAGGCGGCCGAGCATATGCGCGAGATCGAGCAAGCGCTGGGCACGGCCGACGCCGACGAATTCGAGCGGTTGATGGCCGAGTACGAGCGGCTCCATGCGCACTTCGAAGTCGGCGGCGGCTACGACATCGAGCACCGGACCGAGGAAGTGCTGGTCGGTCTCGGCTTCGAAGAATCGCAGTTCGACACGCCGGTGCACCTGCTCAGCGGCGGGCAAAAGACGCGGGTCGCGCTGGCCCGGGCACTGCTGGCCGATCCCGATTTGCTGCTGCTCGACGAGCCGACCAATCACCTCGATCTGACCATGCTCGAATGGCTCGAAGGCTTCCTGCGCAGCTGGGGTGGCGCCTGCCTGACCGTCTCGCACGACCGCTATTTCCTCGACCGGGTCACGACCCGCACGCTGGATCTCGCCTTCGGTCGAATTGAAGACTACCCGGCACCCTATGCCCGCTACCTCGTCCTACGGACCGAGCGGCGCGGACGGCAGCAAAAGGAATACGAGGAGCAGCAGGCCTACATCGCCCGCACCGAGGAGTTCATCCGCAAGTACAAGGCCGGCCAGCGCTCGCGCGAGGCTCGGGGCCGGCAAACGCGCCTCGAGCGGATGGAACGGATCGAGCGGCCGCAAGACCACGCCGAATTGGCGATCAGGATCCAGTCCACCCTCCGCAGCGGCACGCAGGTCCTGACCTCACGGCCGCTCACCATCGGATTTCGGTCGGACGGCCGCGAGGACGTCCTGGTCCGAACGAAGGACCTGCTGATTGAACGGGGCGACAGAGTCGGCCTGGTTGGACCGAACGGCGCCGGCAAAACAACCCTGCTCAAGACACTGGTCGGTGAGATCCCGACTCTGAAGGGCCGTTTCGAGACCGGCGTCAACGTCAAAGTCGGTTACTACGCGCAGGCGCATGAGCAACTCCCGGCCGGAGGCACACCGCTCTCGGTGGTGCTCAACGCCCAGCCGATGGGCGAGGAATCCGCCCGGAACTACCTCGGACGCTTTCTGTTCAGCGAGGACGATGTCTTCAAGCCGGTCACTGGCCTCTCCGGTGGCGAGCGGTCGCGCTTGGCACTGGCCGTCCTGCTGCTCCAGAATGCGAACTTCCTGGTCCTCGACGAGCCGACCAACCACCTCGATATCGCCGCGCGAGAGACGCTCGAGGAGCTGCTGAAACAGTTCGACGGTACCGTTCTCTTCGTGTCGCACGACCGCTTCTTCATCGACCGAATCGCGACCAAGATCTGGGCCGTCGACGATGGCCAGTTGACCGAGTACCTCGGCAACTACACCGACTACCAGCGCGCGCTCGGTCGCCGGCAGGAGCCGCCGCCAGTCAAGGCGCCGGAGCCGGTCAAGGTCGAGGCGCCGAAGCCGGTCGAGCGACGCCAGCACCAGTCGGTCGGGCGAATCCAGAAATCCTTGACCGGCGTCGAGCGGGACATCGCCAGGCTCGAGGGCAAGCTCAACGAGCTGAGCGACGCGCTCGCGATCGCCAGCATCGAGGCCGACGTCGATGCGCTGTCCCGGCTCGGGACCGAGTTCGAGCGCGTCCAAACCGATCTCGATACCGCCTACGCCCGCTGGGAGGAGCTGTCGGCCGACCTGGAGGCCGTCGCCCCGTGAGCCGGCCGATCGTCATCGGCGTCACCGGCGGGATCGCAACCGGGAAATCGAGCGTGCTGGCCATCCTCGCCGGGCAGGGCGTCGAGACAATCGACGCCGACACCGTCTATCACCAGTTGATCGCGCCGGGTGGATCACTCGTTGTGCCGATTGCGGACCGCTTTGGCCGCGACATGATCGCCGAGGACGGCTCGATCGATCGGCGTGCGTTGGCCGGGATCGTCTTCGCCGATCGCCAGGCGCTAGCCGATCTCGACGCCCTCACCCACCCGGCGGTAATCGCCGCGGTCGATCAACGCATTGCCAATTCCGATGCCGAACTCGTGGCGGTCGATGCCGTCAAGCTGATCGAGAGTGGGATGTCCGATGCGTGCGATTCGGTCTGGCTGGTCGTCTGCGATCCGGCCGTCCAGAAGGCGCGACTGATCGCGCGCAACGGTCTGACCGCGGAAGAAGCCGAGCTGCGTCTGGCTGCTCAGCCCAACGAGACCGAGCGCCGCGCGCGAGCCGACATCGTGATCGACAACAACGGCGACCTCCCGGCGCTGGAGCGGCAGGTTGCGGCATCGATGCACGTTGTAAAGCAACTACCGAATTGATAGTATTGAACCTCACGTAAGCATCGTCGTTCTGACGGTACGGGAGGGTTCAGTTCGTGTCGACAAATGGGAAGCCGGTATCGGTTGACTTTTATTTTGATTTCCTCTGCCCATGGGCATTCCGCGCCTCTGAATGGATCCGCGACGTGCGCGAGCAGCTCGGTCCGGATCACCTCGAGATCAATTGGCGCTATTTCCCGCTCGAGCAGGTGAATTCCGAGGAGGGTCCCGAGTGGAAGCTCTGGGAGCAGCCGGATGAGCACACCAGCCGCGGCCTTGAGATGTTCCGTGCTGCGCTGGCCGCCTGGCAGCAGGACCAGGGCGAGAAGTTCGACGACTTCCACCGGCTCGTTTTCCGCGCCCGCCACGGCGAGTACACGGTCGACGGAGAGCGCCCGAGCATCCACCAGATCGCCGAGGGCCTTGGCTTCGACATGGAGCGGTTCCACAAGGACATGGAGGATCGCACCCTGCTCTCCCGCATCGGCGAGGATTACGAGTTCGGGCGCGAGCAACTCGGCGTCTTTGGCGTCCCGACGCTCGTCTTCGAAGACGACCGCGCGGCGTACATCAAGCTGCTGCCGCAGCCCGGGAAGGACGAAGCGGTCAAGGTCTGGGACGAGGTCGCGACCGTGATCGCAGACCGCCCACTCATCCGCGAAATCAAGCGGCCAACCCCACCCAGCAGCTAGGAGTCAGTGGTCGTTGGTCGTTGGTCGTTGGAATGAGTGTCTGGTTTTCCATTTTCCGTATCCATCTACCAACGACCAACGTCCGGCTACCTTTTCGTTCCCTCCACCCTCAACCCACTACTGCGGCGCGGTGATCTCGATTGGCTCGTCGAACTTCGAGAAGGTGATTCGCCGCACCACGTCGTTGGACTCGCTCGTGGTCAGCGGCCCCTCTTCCTCGATCCGCATCACCCGGCCGTCATCGGCGATCCAGGCCGTGAGATAGACCGGCTCGCCGGTCAGGATCGACGGCGTGTTGACCTCGCCCTCGACCGGCGTTCCCAATCCGCCGGCCGTCGGGCTGGCCAGGTCGCTGAGCCGCTTCGGGTCGAACTGTCCAGTCACCACCGTGCAATCGACGCCGTCGACCTTTTCGTTGCCTTCAATCTGCGGGTCGCCGATCAGCGAGATTGCAGCCAGGAAGAGGCGATCCGGGTTGATCAGGTCGGTGAAGGCGGCGCCGATATTCTGCTCGCCATCGCCCGCAACCTGGCGCCAGACGGTGCCCGCCTGCAAGGGATCTGTCACCCAGACCGCGCCGCCAACGCTGATCACATCGACCGACACCTTTGCCACTGCGACCTTCGCCGTCAGCGTGGCCCGGAACGAATCGGGCCGCAGGACATCGCCCTCGACTTTTTGCAACTCGAGGTTCTCGAGGATGGTCGACTTTCCGTCGACCGTCTCCATCTCGAAGTGGAAGGTTTTGAGTGCCGCCATCGCCTTGGCCGCCGCATTTAGGAGCTGGGCGGCATCACCATCGGCCGCCGTTGCCCTGAACGGCCGGATCGCCAGTATGGAAAGGCCTGTCGCGCTCATGCGCAGGAACATGCGCCGGGTTGATCGATTCGTCATTTGAGCCATCCTTGAACAGAAACTGCATTCCCGTTCTAGATACGCCCGAGGCGCGGCTCCCGTTCCGGCGCGGCAGTGACCTCGGCCAGGAACTCGACAATCTTGCGGGCAGCCGTGCGGTTCGGATCGAGTTGCGGGTTGTACAGCGTCGTGTCGATACCGATCAGATGATCGGCATGGATCGCGGCCCGGGCGATCGTCTCGACCTCGTCCCAGACCAGCCCTCCCGGTTGCGGATAGGAAACGGCCGGCATTTCGTCCGACGAGAGCACGTCCCAGTCGAGGTGGAACCAGAACCGACCCGGCTTGTGCTGGAACTGCTCGAGCCAGCGCAGGACCGTCGATTCGACTCCGGCCGCGCGCAGCTCAGTATCGTCGAGCACGATTACGCGGGTGCCGATGCTCTTGTGGCCCTCTGTCTCGACCTCGTCGCTGTCCCGCGCACCGATCAGGACCACCTGATGCGGATCGATGATCGGCAGTTCGTCCGAGAGCTCCGGCAATCCCTTGACCGTTGTGAAGCCGGTCGCCAGTCCCAGCTCCATATCAGCCGCCTCGCCATTCATCGACTTCCGCGGCTCGTAGCTATCCTCGTGCCCATCGACGAAAAGCAAGGCCGGACCGTAGCCGAGCTGGTCCCGTGCGGCCAGGAGACCGCCGAGCAGGAGCGGGCAATCCCCACCGACAACGACCGGCATCCGGCCCTCGCCATACGCACGGGTTACGGCAGTGCGGACAGCCGAGATCATGCTCAGCAACGCCTTGGGCGCGATGATCCCGGACTCCTTGTCTCGCGAGGTGGATTTCGCGGCGTCGAATTCCACGTCTCCGTAATCGTCGACATCGTTGCCCCGGGACAGCGCCTCGATCAGCCCCGCTTCCCGCAGGACCGCGGGAGCAAGCGCTTCGGCAGTATTCGTCCCCGCCGAATTGAACGGAACGCCAATAATGGCAAGCTTCATGTGCATCACGCCCTTATAAAGTCGGAACATCGTCGTCGTTTTCGAAGCGCCGGCGATCGGATCGCGTTGCTGGCCCGCCCATTCTACGTGTCGGGTCTTCGGTCGCAGACTCGACGGGGAACAACGGTCCCCGTGCCGTATGCGATCATTCGGCACTTCGGATCCTGACGATCCTCGTGAAATGGACACCCCGCTTGGCTGCCCCGGCTGCCGAATTGACCGTTGTGCACCAGCCATCGGTGCTGGACCGCTTGCCGGCGCCCGCGCTGGTGCTGATCGCCGTCTTCGGCTTTCAGCTCAGCTCGGTGATCGCCAAGCCGGCGATCCAGGATGCGGGACCGGTCCATACCGCCTTCCTGCGGGCACTTTTCGGCGCGATCGTCCTGCTCGCCTGGCGCCGGCCACGACTGCCGCTCGAACGGCGCGAATGGCTGCTCGTCCTCGGCGCGGGCGTGACGATGTTGATCAACACGCTGGTCATGTACGCCGCCTTCGAGCGAATTCCGGTGGGCATCGCGGTCGCAATCGGCTTCTGGGGACCGATGACTCTCGCTCTCCTCGGCTCCCATCGGGCACTGGACGTCCTCTGGGTCTCACTGGCGATCGGCGGCATTCTCCTCTTCACACCGCTGGCCGACGCGTCGTTCGACTCGCTCGGTGTGCTCTACGCCGTGATCGCCGGAGCGGGCTTCGGAGCAACGCTCGTCTTCTCGTCGCGCCTCGGCCGGGCCATCGGTGGCGTCCCGGCAGCCGGGCTGGCGATGGTGGTCGCGACGATCGGTCTCGCCCCGATCAGCATCGGCACCGGCCTGCACAACGAGCTGACGTCGGCATTCGTGACGCGGATGCTGGTCGTCGGCGTCGTGATGAGCGTCTTCGGCTTTGCAGTCGAGTACACCGCCCTGACCCGGATCCGTCCGTCCCTCTACGCGGTCCTGATCTCGCTCGAGCCTGCCGTCGGCGCAATCCTTGGCTTCCTCATCCTCAGCGAAACCGTCGGCTGGATCGGTATCGCCGGCATCGCCGCCGTAACATCAGCCTCCCTCGGCGCCAGCAGATCGAACAGGGGTTGAGGGTTAAGAGTTGAGGGTTAAGGGAACGAACAAGGAGGCGAAGGAGCAAGGACCACGAACTGACCCCTGATCCCTGGCCCGTTTCTCCCTTAACCCTCCACCCTCAACCCTTAACCCGAACAGCGGTATTATTCCCCGAGCGAATCAAGCGCACCTCCAACGATGCGGCTGGGGCACGGTGCAGGCACCGGTCGGCCCGTCATCTCATTTCTCTGGAGTCGGTCATGGTTTCGGACATCGTCAATCGCTCAGGGGCCATCGACCCCGCTGCCGTGCCCGATGAACGCGGCAGGTTCGGCCGGTACGGGGGCCAGTACGCGCCCGAGACCCTGATGCCCGCCCTCGATGAGCTGATCGTGGCCTGGAAGGACGCCCGCAACGACGCCTCATTCCACGATCAGATCGCCGAGTTGGCCAGGAACTACGTCGGTCGCCCGACTCCCCTCTACGAGGCGCAGCGGCTGAGCGAATCGGCCGGCGGAGCACGCATCTTCCTCAAGCGGGAAGACCTCGCCCACACCGGCGCGCACAAGATCAACAACGCCCTCGGTCAGGCCCTGCTCGCGAAGCGAATGGGCAAGCACCGCATCATCGCCGAGACCGGCGCCGGGCAACACGGCGTCGCGACCGCCACGGCCTGCGCCCTGTTCGGTCTCGAATGCATCATCTATATGGGCGAGGTCGATATCGCCCGGCAGGCGCCGAACGTCTTCCGCATGAAGCTGCTCGGCGCCGAAGTCCGCTCAGTCTCATCCGGCTCGAAGACGCTCAAGGAT
>DASQCG010000411.1:0-23388 GCA_035634825.1 Thermomicrobiales bacterium
GCATCGCGAGCCAGCAGTCGTCCGGGCGGTGGCCGAGGTGGAACGCCGATCCGGCCGCGCTCCACCAGTAGTTGCCGTACGTCAGCAGCACGCCCTTTGCCCGCCCGGTGGTGCCGGACGTGTAGATGATGCCTTGGGCGCTCTCCAGGGCGATCCGGTCTCGCGGTTTGATGGACACTGCGTCCGGGCCTTCCGGCCCCTCCGGTCCGATCTCGATCGTACGCAGGGCGCCGACCTGATCGGTGGCCGCCGCGGCAAGACTGGCATGCGCGGTGTCGTGGACGAGAAAGGTGACCCGCGCGTCGGTCAACTGCCAGGCGAGTTCGACCGGCGTCAGCCGGATGTTGAGTGGGACGAGCACGGCGCCAAGCCGGCCGACCGCGTGCACCATCACGACGAAGGCCGGTCCATTGCGCGCCAGCAGCGCCACCCGGTCGCCGTCCGCCACACCAAGCGCGGCGAGCTGGCGAGCCGCTTCGCCGACCCGGTCATCGAGCTCAGCAAACGTCCAATTGACGGACCCCGCGATGAGCGCCGGATGCCGGGCGTGCGTAACGGCCCGGCGGCCGAGCCAATCGGGCAAACATCCATCCGTCACAGCATGATTCTCACCGCGAAGCAGGGGCGCAGCCATCGCCGGCCCCCTATGGCAGGCGTGGGAATCGCGAGAAGTCGGGGTCTCGCTTCTCCAGGAAAGCGTTGCGTCCCTCCTGGCCCTCCTCGGTCATGTAGAAGAGCCGCGTGGCGTCGCCGGCGAGCTCCTGCAGACCGGCGAGTCCGTCGGTGTCGGCATTGAAGGCAGCCTTCAGGAAGCGCAGGGCGGTCGGGCTGTGGCCGAGGATCACATTTGCCCAGGAGATCGCCTCGTCCTCCAACTGGTTAAGCGGGACGACCGTATTCACGAGACCCATTTCCAGCGCCTCCTGCGCCGAGTACTGCCGGCAGAGGTACCAGATCTCCCGCGCTTTCTTGTGACCGACAGTGCGGGCGAGCATCGTCGCCCCGTATCCAGCGTCGAAGCTGCCGACTCGGGGGCCGGTCTGCCCGAAGACGGCGTTGTCCGCCGCGATCGTCAGGTCGCAGACGAGGTGGAGAACATGCCCGCCGCCGATCGCGTAGCCGGCCACGACCGCGATCACCGGCTTCGGCAGGTATCGGATTTGACGCTGCAGGTCGAGAACGTTGAGCCGCGGCACCCTGTCGTCGCCGACGTAGCCGGCATCGCCGCGAATCTTTTGGTCGCCGCCCGAGCAGAATGCCTTGTCCCCGGCCCCGGTCAGGAGTACCACGCCGACTTCCTGATCCTCACGCGCGTCGGCGAAGGCGTCGATCATCTCCGCGACGGTTTGCGGCCGGAATGCATTGCGCACTTCCGGTCTGTTGATCGTGATCTTCGCGATCCCGTCGGCTCGCTCGTAGATGATGTCCTGGTACTCCCGAACCTGCTGCCAGTTCACTGTAGTCAACCTCGCTCCCTCTTCATTTACTGCAAGTCCACGGATCTGAGGAAATCCACGACAATCCGCTGAAATTCATGTGGCTGCTCCAGGTGCGGAGCGTGACCAGATTCGGCAACGACCTCGACCCGGGCCGCCGGCATCGCCGATACCATCTCGGTTGCCAGATATCGGAACTTCGCATCCTCCTCGCCGACGACGAGGAGAGTGGGCGCCTCCACGTCGCCGAGTCTGTCATGGAGGGGTTCCTGAGCGCCCTGTCCGAGCCCGCGGAGTGAGTTGGCCAGGCCGACCGGGTCGTTCGTCAGGCGCTGCCGGTGCACGGAATCCCACGTCGCAGCCGACAGCCGCGCCTGGGAAGCGAAAATCGGCAGGCGCTCCCAGTGGTCCACGAACGCTGCCAGCCCTTCCCGCTCGACGAAATCGGCCAACGCTTCGTCGCTGCGAACGCGTGCCGCCCGCTCGGTTGGATCGGCGATCCCGGGCGAGGCGCCCTCCAGCACGAGCGCTGCGACCCTCGCGGGTTGCGCCACGGCGTACTGCAGCGCGACCCGCCCGCCCATCGAGTAGCCAAGCCAGGCTGCCCGTGCGATGTTCATCTGGTCGAGTAGTCCGGTCAGGTCGGCGACCGCGTGCTCCATCCGGTACCGTTCCGGATCTATTGGCACTGCCGAGGCCCCGTGGCCCAGCAAGTCGACCGCGACCGTGTCGAATTCGCGGGCAAAGACCGGGACGTGGTCTGCCCAGGTCGTGCTACTACCCGTGAAGCCGTGCAGGAGGACGAGCGCCGGACCTGCACCGGCCCGTTCGACGTTGAAGCAAACACCGTTGACGTCGACGTGCGTCATCTCACGCGCCTCCGCTCGCAGCCCGCTCCTTCAGGCGGGCGGCTACCGCCGCCAAGACGGCCCGGTGTTGAGCGACATTCTGGCGGCGGTCAGTAACAACCTCGACGATCGTCAGGCCGTCCCCGGCAATTCCGTCCGCGACAGCCTTGCGGAATATCTCCCAGCTTGTGGACCGGACGAAGCACGCGCCGTAGAGCCTCGCAGCGGCTTCAACGTCCAGCCCAATCGGCGTGCCAAAGAGCTCTTCGAAAGCGTCCGGGGCGACTGCCGTCGCCTGAGGCAGAAAGGAGAAGATCCCACCGCCGTCGTTGTTGATCACGATGATGGTCGCCCGCAGACCGTGCTTCTTCGCAGCCAGGAGCCCGTTGAGGTCGTGGTAGAAGGAGAGGTCCCCGATGACCAGAACCAATGGCGAGTCTGTGATCGCTGCCACGCCGAGCGCGCTCGATACGACGCCATCGATCCCGTTCGCACCACGGTTGGCCATGAACCTGATCGCGCGACCGGTGGCGGGGAAAAAGGCATCGAGATCGCGGACCGGCATGCTGTTCCCGGCGAAGAGCGTCGTCCCCTCCGGAAGGAGACCGGCGAGCTCCGCAAAGACGCGCCCCTCGGACGCGTCGACCTCTGCGCCGACCTGGTCGGCGATCGCCGCCCGGCTCAATCCCCCAAGCGCCTGCCAGGTCTGCAACCACTGGCGGGGGTCCGCACTTCCGCCTCGGGCCAAAACCGCATGGGAAAGCGCGTCACAGGTGAGACATGGATCGGCGTGAACGACGTCCGACGCCAAAAGCATGGGGTCGCGCCATCCGCCGTCCTCGTCGATCAGAACCTGGCGACTGGCAGGGAAGCGCTGCAGGTATTGCAGCAATGGCTTCGAGGTTGGCGGCGCGCCGAAACGGATGACGATGTCCGGAGCCAGTTCCCGGCAGATCGTCTCATCGCGGAGGAAGGCATCGTAGCTGTCCACCACAGGCACCAGGTCGTGCCTACCGCAACGGACCTGCGAAAGCGGGTCAGCGAGGACGGGATATCCGACCGCGGCGGCGAGCCCGGAAACGGCTTCGGCCAGGGCGGGATCATCCTGAGGGCCGCAAACGATGATCCCGCGCGGTGTGGCAGCCAGGTCGGTGGCAAGCGCTGCGACGAAATCCGGGGCCGGAGGTCGCGCATCGCGAGTTGCCGTCACGTACGGGACGTCGCCGGGTCGGCCCTCACGGGCGATGGGATCCAGCACAGTTACGTCCTCACCGGACTCCGTCAAGGGCAGGAGCGGTTCGCGGAATGGGAAGTTGAGATGCACAGGACCGGCTGGTTTGGCGACGGCAATCGCGACGGCGCGGCCGGCGACGGCACGGGCATGGCGGAGCAAATCGTCGGTTACCTCGGGCACCGGCATATCGACGAACCACTTGACGTGGCCGCCGTAGAGGTGGACTTGATCGATTGTCTGGGCGGCGCCGAAGGCGCGCACCTCCGGCGGGCGATCAGCCGTGAGGACGATGAGCGGGACGCGCGCATGATGGGCCTCGACAACGGCCGGCAGAAAATTCGCGGCCGCGGTCCCTGAGCTGCACAGCAGCGCCACCGGCTCCCCGAGTGCGCGGGCCATTCCCAGGGCAAAGAAGCCGCACGAGCGCTCGTCGACATGGACCCAAATCCGGAGTCCCGGATGACAGGCGAGCTTGATTGCCAGCGGCGTCGACCGGGAGCCGGGGCAAACGCAGGCGTTGCGGACACCCGCGCGGGTCAACTCGTCGACGAATGCCCCAGCCAGCGCGAGGTTGCGGGCTCCGTTGTCAGTGGTCATCGCATGCCCAGAGCCGCGAGCATCGGCTCCATCTTCAAGCAGGTCTCGGCGTATTCAGCCTCCGGGTCGGAATCGGCGACGATCCCGGCGCCGGCGTAGACCGTCGCGTCGCGGCCGGCAAGAAGTGCGGAGCGGATCGCCACCGCGAATTCCCCCTCCCCGTTGCGGTCGACCCAACCGACCGGCCCGGCGTACCAGCCGCGATCGAATCCCTCGCGCTCACGGATCGCTGCGAGGGCGACGTCGCGCGGGAAGCCGCCGACTGCCGGCGTCGGGTGGAGGCGATCGACGAGGTCGAGCACGCAACCGCCATTTGCCAACCGGCCCCGGAGCGGGGTCGCAAGGTGCTGGACGCTTCGGCTCCGCGCCACACTCGGCGTGCCCGGAACCCGGATTACCTTGGTGCAGACCTCGGCAAGCGCCTCCAACGTGGAGCGCACGACCACCTCGTGCTCGGTACGATCCTTTGCGCTGGCGAGAAGCGCGTGTGCCAATTGCTCGTCCTCTGTCTCCGTTGCCCCACGCGCGATGGAGCCGGCGAGGCAGGTGACCGCGACCTCGCGCCCGGTCAACCGGACGAGACGCTCCGGCGTCGCACCCAGGAAGCAGCGGTCGGGCGTCGCGACGGCGAAGATGGTGGCCGAGGAGTTGGCGCTGCGCAGCCGGCGGAGGATCCGAGCCGGATCGAAGGATTCCGCGGCGCGAATCCGGAGTGACCGGGCCAGGACGACTTTCTCGAATCGATCGGCGCGGACGTCGGCGGCCGAAGCCGCTACGCTTGCCTTCCAAGCCTGCGGTTCCGGGAACTCCTCCACGGCCCCACTGTGCCAGCCGCGATCAAACGCATCGTCCACGGCAGGCCCGTCCCCGTGTGCCATGACGAGATCGCCCAGCGCCGTCTCCGTGACGGCGTCCAGATCGGCATTCGGCTCCACCAGCGTGCTCAACGTCAGCGAGGCCGCCCCATCGCGCACAGCGAGCAGAAGGCGCGGAAGAACGAGAAGTCCGGCTGAATAGGGAGTCCAGGCCGGCGTTGGCGGCTGATCGCAAGCGAAAGCGAAACCGCCCAGGTAGACCGGGCCACCCGCAGCACCAATGGAGCCGTCGATCAGCGCGGTCGCCATGTCCTCGCGAATGGTCGCGGCGGCTTCTCGGAAGCGCCGTGGCCCGTCGCAGCGGATGACCCGTGCGATACCGATGCCAACAAGCGCGAAGCCTTCGGCCTGCTGCTCCCAGTAAGCTCGGAACGCACTCGACTGACCACCACGCATGTAGAACTCGACCAAATCCGGTGGATCGGACAGGGCGGAAGTCAGACTGACCACGACCGGCCGACCCTGGCGATTGGCGCGACTGAGCGCCTCCGCACCGTGCCACCGCAGCATTTCGGCGAACGTCGTAGGCTCGGCGCAGGGAATCACGCTCTCGCCCCCTCGGCAATGCGCTTGTCCACACCTGAGAGCAGGAGCGCGCGCAGGGCGGGATAGGCATCCTCGAGCCGCTCCGGCCGACCCGTCAACACCCACCGCACCACGACCTGATTGACCGCCCCGAACATGGCCACGCTCGCAAGGTCGGTATCAAGCGGCGGGAGCGCCCCCAGTGCGACGGCCTCGTCAAGCCATCCCTTGAGCAGCCCCGTGATGGACTCGTGGAGTTCGGCCAGCTTGGCGTTGAACTCGCGCCCAGCGCCTGGCGCCTCGACCAGCATCAGCCGGGCGAGCGTGCGGTGATTGCCGAACGTGTGAAGCACCGTCCGGAGCGCGGCGTCGCCCTTGGCTATCGCATCCGACTCAGCGGCCATGGCACGTTCGACGCGATCGATGAGGACCTGGGCCGCCTCGTCGAGCAGGCAGAGGAAGAGCGCCTGCTTGCTCGGAAAATGGAAGTAGACGCCGCCCTTGGAGGTCGTCGAGGCGCGCGCGATGTCATCCACTGCCGCGTCGCCGTAGCCGTCACGCGCGAAGATCTCAAGCGCGGCATCCAGCACCCGACGCCGCCGTGTTTGGCTTCTCGCCTGTTGCTCTCCGCGCACCATGATCTCCGTGACAAAACCGACCAGTCAGTCGGTTATTCTATCATGCGATTGCCGCAAGAATCGGAGAATGCCGCACATGCTGGAACCCATTTGTTATCTCGAAGCAGGGAGCGGTTCGCCGCTGCTCCTCGTTCACGGCGACTTCAACGACGGACCCGGCGCGTGGTCCCTCCAGATGGAGTCGCTGGCGGCGCATCACCGGCTTATCGTCGTTGATCGGCGCGGGTACGGCACGAGCCCACGCGAGCCGCGTCCATACACCATTGCCGGCGACGCCGCAGACGTTCTCGCGGCGGCTGACCAAGCCGGGGCCGATCGCTTCCACCTCGCCGGCCATTCCTATGGCGGCCTGGTCGCTATCGAGGTCGCGCGGCAAGCGGCGGACCGAGTCCGCTCGCTCCACCTCCTGGAGCCGCCCTATCTCGACCTTTTGCCCAGCCATCCAGATGTCGCACCGCTGATCGCACTGGGGAGTGAGATCCAGCGGATGGCCTCGACGTGGGAACCGGAGCGGACCACGGAGGCGTTCTTCGCCATGATCGCCGGAGACAAAGGACTGGAACGCCTCAGGGCGAGCCGTGGCTGGCCATCACTGGTTCGGGAGGCCGGGCGCTTTGCCGATACTCAATATCCGGCAGAGTACCCGGCGGAGGCAATCGACGATCTCCGCCTCGATGTACCAATCACGGTTTACACCGGTGGCCAGAGCCATCCCGGCTTGCAGGCACTCGCTCACCATCTCTCCGAGGTGATCCCCGGCGCTGATCTGGTCGTACTGCCGACGGCTTCCCACGCAGTGCAGCGCGTGGGCGATCCGTTCGATCAGGCGTTGCTCGCCGTCACAAGAAGCCGATAACTCCCTCGCAGAGATGCTAGCTACTGCGATAAAACAGTCGTAAGATGGCAAGGAATGGTGGCTCAAAACAAATTGGTTTGCCCGCCTGCGGCAAACCTGTGAGTCCCAAGGCTCCGAACGCGTAGCGAGGATGGAACCGCCGGTCGGCGCTCGCGAGGACGTTGCCAACCGGTTTTCCAGATGGCGGTAAGTCGGACGATCACGTTCGGCCTCAACCGCCCAGGAGGATAGCCATGGATCGTACGTCACAGACGTCGAAGGCAGCCGGAAACACCGAGACAGGCGAGCCCGGTAATTTGCCTGGTCCGACCGATGCCGAGGTCGAAGCCTGGGCGGAGCGCGTGCGGTCACGACGCCAGGCCTGGGTAGACGGTCCCACCGAAGAAGAGAAGCACGAATGGCAGCGCCGCGAGCAAGCGCGCCGATTCGCGCGGCAGGCAATGGGCGCAGAGTCCGTTTCCAGCAACGACGACCGCATGCGGCTCGATCCCTACAGCGAGCGCCTGCGCCTTCAGCGGCGCTACGCGCGCGAAGTGCGGCAGGCTACTGAGGGTGTCGGAGTCTGGATCACCACCTGGCCGTTTCGAATGTTGGCCGATTTGGTGGTTACCGGCCGGGAGTGGGAAGAGGAATCACTGCGTCCGGCGCGCCGGCGCTGGATTCCCTTTTACGACGACGACATGTAAGGACACGTTGTCGATGGGATTGGCGCGCCACATGGCCGCTTGAGGACGACAGACTCGCCAAGCATCGCCGTCGCGGCGACCACTCAGTCCGTCTGGTTGGCGATCGCGTAGGGGGACCGTGTGATCACGTCCCGGAGCACGCTGGCACGCGGCGCGCAGACGATCGCCGTCCTCATCCGGTACCGCATTCTCTTCGCGGCGCTCCCCTGGCGTCATGACCGGCTCGATCCGGTTCAACTTCGCCTTGCGCTGGAACACCTCGGCGGAACGTGGGTCAAGCTCGGGCAGATGTTGGCGATGCGGTTCGACCTGCTCCCGGCCGCCCACTGCCAGGAACTCCTCAAGCTGCTCAACAATGTCAATCCGATCCCGTACGAGCAAGTCCGCGACGTCATTCGACGAGAGCTCGGGGACGATCCAGAGTCGATTTTTCGCGAGTTCGACCCGACCCCGATTGCCTCGGCATCGATTGGTCAAGTCCATCGGGCGGTTCTACCCTCGGGCAAGCGGGTCGCAGTGAAGATCCAACGACCCGACGCGCGCCAGGTTCTTGCCGCCGACATCGAGCTGATGTACGCGGTCTCGGGCCTCCTTGGTCGGGGCGGTCTCTTCGGAGCAACGAGCAGCCGACAGGTGATCGACGAGTTCGCCAAATGGACGGAGGACGAACTCGACTACGTCACCGAAGCCCGCCACGCGATTCGCCTGCGCCAGAACGCGACCGGGGATCCCCTGCAGCGCGTGCCACGGGTTTGGGGGCGCTTCACCACCGCCCACGTCCTCACGATAGACCTGGTCGAGGGCATCCCGCTCATCGAGATCGTGAATGCGGTGCGGGACGGCGACCATGCCTACCTTGACCGCTTGGGCGAACGCGGGCACGACCTGAGGCGCATCGTCCGCCACCTCGACTGGAACATGCTCAACCAGATCCACGTCTTCGGCTTGTTCCACGCCGACCTGCATCCGGCTAACCTCTTCGTGCTTCCGGGCGACGCCATCGGCTACGTCGATTTCGGCATCGTTGGCAAGCTCTCTGGTGACATGCGCCAATCCTTGACCCGTTACGCCTCCGTCTTCTTCGACGGCGACTCAGACGGCGCGATCACGGAGTTGACGCGCTGGGTCGCACCGGGCTCAATTGGCCGCGTCGAAGCAGCCCGGGCCGAGCTTGTCCGCGCTCACGAAGACTTCATGCTCGCGGTGAGAACGGCGAAGCAGATCTCGGCAAAGGGTGCAGGCGTGTCTTTCGCGGTCGGGATCCTCGACATCGTCCGACGCTACGGGATCGTCCTCGCCCCCAACGCGCTCGCGTATTTGCGGACCCTGATCGCGACCGACGCGCTTCGGTTCGAGCTTGCCCCGGACTACGACCTGTACGGGCACGCTCAACGGTTTTTCGGGCACCTCGTCGTTCAGGAAACGAAGGAGTTCCTCAAGCCGGAAAACGTAGTGCGCGTTGCCCACGACCAGGCGCTGCGCGTGAACCGTATGCTCGATGCCGTCGACGCGCAGCTTCTTCTCGTGGGCTCCGTTGAGTCTCGGATTCTGCATGTCCAGGAGAGGATCAGGACCGCCCGGCGCTGGCTGACAACCCTGGTGATGGTGCTGATCCTGGGCTTGATACTATTTCGCCTCCTCGATCTCCACCCGGGTTGGCGAACGGCCGGGCCTCTCCCCAATTCGGCAGGGCATTGGCTGCTGTGGCTGATCTTCGGGGTCCTCCTGGTGATTGCGCTGGGGATCGTCATCGAAACCTTCCGTCTCCGGGGTGCGGAACGAGAACCGAAGGAGTAGCTCGATTCTGCCGTGAGGGCGAGCACCCTCTGACCAGTGACCGCGCCGGTTGATGTGCCAGAGCGGCCTTACGTTCCCGATCCTGCCCGGCTCCTGTTACGCGGTCTTTACCAATGCTGTCGTAGATCGGAATTGACTCGCGGCTCAGCCCGCCCGGAAGCTGGTAGATCGGCTCACCGGTCACCTTGCCGAGCAGGTCCCAGGCAGTTCACTGATTGCCACCGACAACCATCCACATATCACTTGATACGGTCATGCCAACGTCCGCATCAGGGCGATCAGTTCGGCCTTTGCCTCGAAGCCGATACCGGGCATATCCGGCAACGCCACATATCCATCGTCGACCGCGATGCCGTCCGCAAAGCCGCCAAACGGCTGGAAGATGCCGGGGTACGACTCATTGCCGCCCAATCCCAATCCGGCCGCCATGTTGAGCGACATCTGGTGACCGCCGTGGGGGATCACCCGGCGCGCGCTCCAGCCGCTCGCCTCCAGCATCGCCAGCGTGCGCAGGTACTCGACCAGGCCATAGGAGAGGGCGCAGTCGAACTGCAGCCAGTCCCGATCCGGTCGCATACCGCCGTAGCGAATCAGGTTGCGCGCATCCGGCATCGAGAACAGGTTCTCCCCAGTTGCCAATGGTCCCTCATAGTGTTGCCCGAGCTCCGCCTGGAGCGCGTAATCAAGCGGATCTCCCGCCTCCTCGTACCAGAACAGTCCGTACGGTGCCAGCGCTTCGGCATAGGCAATCGCGGTCGGCAGGTCGAACCGCCCGTTGGCATCGACCGCCAGGTTGCTGCCCGATCCCACGACCGCGATCACGGCTTCTATCCGGCGCAGGTCTTCGGCGAGGGTGTCGCCGCCAATCTTCATCTTGACGACCGCATAACCCATATCCAGGTAGCCGCGCATCTCGTCCTGCAGCGCGGCAAGACCCTTGCCCGGCTGGTAGTAGCCGCCCGCGGCGTAGACGAAGACCCGCTCGTCGGTGACGCCACCGCGGTAGCGATCGGCCAGCAATCGATAGAGCGGTTGCTCCGCGATCTTGGCCACCGCATCCCAGACCGCCATGTCGAGCGTGCCGACCGCCACCGAGCGCTCGCCGTGCCCGCCCGGCTTTTCGCCCGTCATCATCACGGACCAGATCTTGTGGGGATCCAGATTCGACCCGTCATCGGTGGCCAGTGCCGCCGGATCCGCCGCCATCAGGCGCGGGACGAAGCGTTCCCGGATCAGGCCGCTGGGCGCGTACCGGCCGTTTGAATTGAAGCCGTAGCCGATGACCGGGCGGCCATCGCGCACTTGGTCCGTGATCACCGCCACCACCGAGACAGTCATCGAGCTGAAGTCGATGTAGGCGTTGCGGATGGACGACCTGATCGGCGCCGCCATCTCCCGGATATCGACGATGCGCATGGGTGCTCCGTTCATCCTCTGCCGACGTCGCATCGGAGCGAAGCGCCGCGATCCGCACTCATCGAGCTTTACCTGAATCCAATCTGCTGCCGTACCGTTGTCAATTTGTCCTCACCTACTCGGTCGCTCCCTTCGGCGGCGCCAGGAACCGCCAGCGAGTCACCGGATCAGTGACTGCCCGCACCCACGTCGCCAGCAGATTCAGAGAGAGGCAAGTCAAGAGAATCAGAACGCCCGGGAATGTCACCAGCCACCAGGCCGTGGTCACATATCCGCGTCCCTGCGCCAGCATCAACCCCCATGAGGACTGGGGCGGCTGGATGCCGAGGCCCAGAAAACTGAGTGAGGCCTCGGTCAGAATCATCGTCCCGACCTCCAGGGTCGCCAGCACCATGATCGGGGAGAGCAGGTTGGGCAGGATGTGCAGGAAGAGGATGCGGCGGTTCGAGCATCCGATCGCATTGGCCGCCTCGACGAAGACGTGCTCCCGGTACGTCATCACGAGGCTGCGCGTCACGCGGGCATAGATCATCCAGCGAGTGACCGCCAGGACCAACACCACCTTCCAGACCCCGCTGCCGAACACGTAGAGAACCAGCAGCGCCGTCAGAAGCGATGGAAAGCCCATCTGCAGGTCCACGAACCGCATGATGATGTCGTCAAGGGCGCCCCGGTAGTATCCCGCCGCCAGTCCGAGCAGGATTCCGACTGTCCCGGAAATGATCACGCTGGCAAAGCCGGCGGCGAGCGAGATGCGTCCGCCGAACAGGAGTCGACTCAACTGGTCACGCCCGAGGGCGTCGGTGCCGAGAATATAGGGGACGCCGCCATCTACCGCCTGGGTCATCGGCGGCTTGTTCCGGAGCATGAGTCCCCCCTTCTCCGGATCGTGCGGCGCCACGATCCCCGCAAAGACTGTCGCAAAGATCAGCACGAGCAGGAAGACGAGGGCCACCAGGGCCAGCTTGTCGTGCAAAAGTGCGCGCCAATAGATCTCACGCGCTCGCGGCCGATCCCTCCTCCCCGGAATCCCGGCTTGGGGATCCTGCGGCAACACAAGGGACGGCAATGCGGCCTTGACGTCAGTCATAGCGCACCCGGGGGTCGATGATCGAATAGGCGAGGTCGACGAGCAAATTAACGAGGATGATCATAACCGCGATGGTCAGAACGGATGCTTCGATTAAGGGCAGGTCGCGCTTCTCGATTGCCTGGATGAGCAGGATGCCGATCCCGGGCCAGCCGAAGAGTGTTTCGATCACGACTGCGCCATTCAGCAGCGACGCCGCCTCGTCTCCCATAAGGGTCAAGATCGGGATGGCCGCATTCTTGAGCGAATGCCCGAGGATCACGACGCGCTCGCTGAGTCCCTTGGCCCTCGCGGTGGTGATGTAGGTGCGGTTCATCTCGTCGAGCATCGCGCTCCGCACGACCTGGCTGATCCGCCCGATTGGCCGCAGCGCGAGCGCGGCGGCCGGCAAGATCACGTACTCGACACCGCCGTACCCCGAGGTCGGCACCCACCGCAATTCGACCGCGAAGACCAGAATCAGCATCAGCCCGAGCCAGAAATCCGCCGTCGAGACACCGGCCAGGGAAAAGACCGTCACGCACCGATCGGCCAGGGACCTGGGCCGAATTGCCGAGATGATTCCGAGCGTTATGGCAAGCGGAATAGCAATGAAGAGGGTCGCCGTGGCCAGGTAGAGTGTTGCCGGCAGGCGGTCCTTGACGATGTCCATGGCCGGCACCTTCTGCCACAGTGAATCGCCCAAATCGCCATGCGCAAGGTCCGTTATGAAGCGCCAAAACTGGACCCGGAGTGGGTCGTTCAGGCCGAGTGACTCGCGCAGATCCTCCACCTGCGCGTCGGTCGCTTCGGGCCGAAGCATCAGGCGGGCCGGGTCGCCAAGAAGATGCGTCACAAAAAAGACAACGATGACGAGCCCCACCAGGATGAATGCTGAATGGAACAGTCGCTTGACCAGGTACCGTGCGATGGCCGTTCGCTCCTGATAAAGAACAAGTTCTGGCGTCTCGTCGAGAGTTCGCAGCCGCCCTTAAGGGAAGGGGGCACGATTGCCGTGCCCCCTCCTCTATCGCCAAGCGACGCCTATGAGGTGAGCGTCATCTCCTTGAGGAGCATGAACGCGTCGAGGCGCGGGGTCCACTGCAGGTTGGCAGTGAGACCGTAGTTGAGCGGCATGTGAATCACCGGCACCGAGGCGTACCCGTCGTAGTACATCTTGGTCACGGCGGCCAGTGCCGGCCCGCGATCGGGACCGCTGAGCGCGCTGGCCGTGTTCAACGCCTCATCCAACGCCGGATCGCAGTACATCGAGGCGCCGCCGTCGCAGCGGTAGTACGAGGAGGCTGTCGCGCTGACATCCATGATCTCATTGCCGTGCGGGTTCGTCGTGATCCAGCCACGCGTGTCCGGCACATCCTTGATGTTCTTCGAGTATTCGGGGTTGTAGAGCGCCGGCTCGATGACTTCGCTCTTGCAGTTGAGACCGATCTCGCGGAGCTGGCTGGCCACGTACTCCGCCAGTTCATCATTCCGCAGGTAGATACCCTCGCGCGTTACGACGGTCAGCTCGGCGTCAACCGGAACGCCGGCGGCCTTGGCTTCCTCGACCAGGGCCTTGGCCCTGTCCATGTCAAACGGATACGGCTCGAGGTCGGGGTTGTATCCTGTCGCCGACGGGCCAACCAGCTGCGATGCCGGCTCGCCACCGCCGAAAAGCTGATCCGCAATCGCCTGCTTGTCGACCGCATGCGCGATCGCCTGCCGGATCCGGATGTCTTTCATGGCGACGTGATTCGTATCCAGGCGCAAGAAGATCGTCTCGATGCTTGGCACGGAGAGACAGCTCGGCGTCGTGGCGCAATCCTCCGGCGCCAGGAATCGGCCAATCTGGGCCTCGCCGGCCGTGACTTGCGCCGCACGAACTGACGACTCGGCGCGGAATACGTATTCGGCGTCCTTGATCGTAACCTTGCCGTGCGCATCAGGCGAGTTGAGGCCCCACCAGTTCGGGTTCGCCGTAATGCGAATGTACTGACCGCGATTCCACTCGACCAGGCTGTACGGTCCGGTGCCGATCGGCTCAGTGACCAGCGAATCCGGTCGCTCTTGCACCTGCTTCATGTTCGGAATCGGCGAGAAGTAGAGGCGCGATGGCAGGATCGGATCCGGCGCCTCGGTCGTGACGTCGACGGTGTATTCATCGACTGCGGTGGCGTTCATGTTTGGGCCGATGAACTGGTAGATCTCGAACCCGTTCTCCTCAGACCAGGTGTAGTTGATGCCGAACGCGACGACCTCCGCGTTGAGCGGATCGCCGTTGTGGAAGGTGACACCTTCGCGGATCTTGAACCGCCAGACCGTGTCGCTCGTTTGCTCCCACGACGTGGCCAACTCGCCAATCAGCTCGTTGGAAACGGGATCCCGGTTGAGCAGCGCTTCCTGGACGTTTCGCAGGATGGGATGACCGTCCGTGCTGTATGCCTTCCAGTTCTCGAGCGTATCCGGCTCGACCGACATCGAGATGACGATCTTGCCCGTCGGCTCCGCGGCCTGGGCGTTGACGCCGTAGACCTGCGCGCCAAGCACGGCTCCGATTGCGGGCACTGAGAGTCCGAGGGCCGATGCCCGTTTCATCAAGTCGCGCCGCGACACGTTGCGGTCGCCGACAGCTCGCACGAACTCCTCGATCCCTTCCCGATTGGTAGCTCCCATGCCCCGTTTTCTCCCCATTGAGCGTCCGGCTCGAAGAACGTGCGTCGCCAGTTGTTGCGCGGGCTTCGCGCGTTCCTAGTCGGTTGCGTTATCAAACAGTCCCCAGCGAACGCTGTCAATCGGGTTCTGCACGATCTTTCACATATCGTAGTGGGAGCTACCAGCGCGGCGCGAGTCGCTGCCACCCCGCATCCACGTGCCGGCGCATCTCGGCTTCGTCGTCGCGGCGCCGGTAACCGCATCGCTCGTATCGTTCTCGTCCTCGCGCCAGCGCGTCGTGATCCAACTCTCCGCCAAGCCCGGGTGCGGTCGGCACCCGAACCGAGCCATCCGCAAACTGCACCCGGCCGCCGGCGAGGATCTCATCCCCCGCCTCTTGCCATGGGTAATGTGTGTCGCTGGCAAACGTCAGGTGCGGGACGGCGGCGGCGAGATGAACCATGGCCAATAGCGACACGCCAAGGTGACTATTCGAGTGCATGCTCAGGCCAATGCCGAGCGTTTCGCAGAGGCGGCCGAGGTGCGTGACAGCGCGCAGTCCTCCCCAGTAGTGGTGGTCGCTCAGGATGACCTGCACCCCGCCGCTGGCAAGCGCCGGCGGGATATCGCTCCACGACGTCAACGCGTTGTTGCTTGCCAAGAGCATATCGACGTCGGAATCCAGCAACTGGCGTCGCACCGCGCCCATCCCCTCCAGCCCCGGCGTCGGGTCCTCGAGATACTCGAGCGCGCCCGCAAGCGCCATTCCGACCTGGACCGATGTCTCCACCGTCCAGGCGCCGTTCGGATCGATCCGCAACGGCACGTCCGGTCCGAACGCATCACGCAATGCCAGAATCGCCTCGATCTCCTGCTCGGGCGGCAGAACACCACCCTTCAGCTTGATGCTCCGGAATCCGTACCCATCGATCATCTGGCGCGCTTGCCGGACGATGGAGTCAGGATCCATCGCCTCGCCCCACGCGTCGGCCCGCGCGTCGGCGCCCGCTCCCCCGCCGCCCGGGCGCTTGTAGAACAGATAGGCGCTGAACGGCACCTCCTCCCGAACTCGCCCGCCCAGCAACTCGCAGACCGGCACACCGGTCGCCTTGCCGATCAGATCGAGCGCGGCGACCTCCACGGCGCCGAACACGCGCATTGAGATGTCTTCGCCGCTCTCGCCCGGCAGGATGAATGTCTGCGTCGACGCGAGCCCGCCGTCACGCGTTGCAATTGGCTGCGAAAAGAGCGCCTCGAGGTCAATCGACAGGCGCCCGAGGTCGTATGCGCTGCGACCGATCACGGTCCGACGCGCGTGCTCGAAGTCTTCGTGGATCTGTTCGCCGCCATGGGTCTCGGCAATTCCGACAAGTCCGTCTTCGCTGACCAGCTCAATCACCGTCCGCAGCGCATAGGGGGCGTGAAGCCCGTATGAGCTGAGCAGGGGCGGATCCGCCATCGCCACCGGCGTGACGCGCATCTCGACGATCTTCATCGGGCAGCCACTTTCACAACGTTCAGCAATGGTTCGCCGGCACTCAATCGGCGGAGGTTTTCGTCGATGGCGACCCACCGGTGCTGGAATGTCTCCCGGGTCCATCCGGCGATGTGCGGCGTCATCAGCACGTTGTCCAGCTCGTGAAACGGAAACGCCGACGGGTACATGGATTCCGCGCCGTCCGGGTACCGGTACCAGACATCGATCGCCGCGCCGGCGATCCGGCGATTGCGCAGCGCAACGAAGAGCGGCTCCTCGGCGACCACCTCGCCGCGAGCCACGTTGATCAGGAACCCGGTCTGCTTCATCGCCGCTAGCTCTCGCTCGCCGATCAAGCCGGTCGTCGCCGCGTCCAGGGGTACCGCCACGACCACGAAGTCCGCGTGCGGAAGCACCTCGACCAACTGCTCGAACGATCGACACTCATCGACGCCGGCGGCAATCGCTCGCTCCGGTCCCGCATTGCGCGTCACACCGATCACGCGCATGCCGAAGGCCTTGCCGACCCGGGCGACCTCGGCGCCGATGTGCCCAAGCCCGAGAACGAGCAGGGTCTGACCGCGAATCTCGGTGCCGGGCAGGCGGCTCTTGCGATCGCTCCAGTCTCCGGCCCGAAACCGCGCGTCCATGTTCCGCAGGTCGCGGTTGAGGGCAAGGATCGCCATGAAAACGTACTCTGTGATCGAGACCTCGTGCCCGAAGACATTGCAGACCGCGATGTGGTTCGGGATCGCGTCGAATTCGATCCAGTTCGTGCCGGCTCCGGGCGTGTGGATGAGCCGCAGGCTGTCAGCCGCGGCGGTCATGCCCGGCGTGAATGCCCTGGAGAGGAGAACGTCCGCGCCGTGCAAGAGTGGCGCGACATCCTCGTCGCGCAGGGTCGGAGCAACCACGAACTCGACAGGCGTCGTGATTGCCCGCCGAAAGGCGTCGTCCTTCTGCCACTCACCGAGGACCACCCGTAACGGCCTGGCCATGCTTCTCCCCTCCATCACGCGACGGACTCCCGCACGGTCGCGTCGGCCCGTTTCAGAACTTCGGGACGAAGCGCCGTCCCCAGTCCCGGTCCGGTTGGCGGGAGTAAATATCCGTCCACGAACTCGATGTTCTTCGTCACTAGGTCGTCGTAGAAGGTGCGAACGAAGGCGCGGACCATTTCCTGGAAGACTGCGTTCGGGGCGTTGAACGCCAGATGGAGGCCCATGAACAGGTTGATCGGACCGGCACAGTCGTGGAATGTCACGGGCAGGCCATAGGTCTCGGCCATTTGCCCAATCTTCCGCGCCTCGCTAATGCCGCCGCACCATGCCGGGTCGATCATTATGAGGTCGGCCGCTCCTGCCTCCAGCACCGGCCGGTACTCGTACCGGGTGACCAGCATCTCGCTGACCAACATCGGCGTCGATGTACTGTTGCGCAGCTCCACCAGAGCGCCGACCGAATCCGGGCGGATCAAGTCCTCGATCCAGTACGGCTCAAACTCTTCGACGGCATGCGCGATGCGCCGCGCGGCGGGCAGGGACCACAACCCATGCCCTTCGACCATGACTTCGATCCGGTTGCCAACGGACTCGCGAATCCTGCGAAATGGATCGAGCCCCCTGGCCAGATCCGGGAGACTGATGCGCTGGCCGCGGGTCGCGGGAGCAAAGGGATCGAACGGCCAGATCTTCATGCCCTTGAAGCCTTCCTCGACCAGCTCGTGGGCAAGTTCGTCGCACCGGTTCGTGAAGGCATCGAGGTCTTCCCAGGCGCTCCCGAGCCCGATCCCCTCCGCCCGGTTCAATGAGCGGGCGTAGACGGGGCCAGCACAGGTGTTGTAGGTCGGCATGCGATCGTGGCTGGCGCCGCCGAGCACCTGGTAGATCGGCATGCCGGCGACTTGGCCGAGGATGTCCCAGAGCGCGGCATCCAGCGCGGAGAGTGCCCGCATCTCGACACCTTTGGCGCCGCACCGCGCCGTGTTCTCATAGATCGTGCGCCAGTGGCGATCGATCTGGAGCGGATCCTGGCCGAGCAGGAGGGGCGCCGCGTACTGATGAATGAAGCCGTGGAGCGCGTCGATCGCGTACTTGGTCTCGCCGTGGCCGATCAATCCTTCGTCGGTGTGGACGCGCACGAACATCAGCGTGGCGTGCTCCTGGAGATGGATGGTCTCGATGCGAGTGATCTTCATGGTTGCTCCGGAAGAACCTGCGTTGCCAGCCGAGCGCGCCACCTGGAGCGATTGGTATGCTGACGAACGGATACGGCATCTTACTGTTCTCAATTGGAGCTCGCATGACCGACTTGTCGCCGATCGCCCCTGAGGTTCTTGACACCCTGCGCCGCGCCAGCACGGCAACGATCACCACGCAGCTCTTCCAGCGCGGATTCCGCAACCTGTTCCTGAACGGCATTGCGCCCCTGAATCCCGCCCACTGTCGCTTCGTCGGGGAGGCAGTCACGCTCCGCAATATCCCGATGCGCGAGGATCTCGATCGGCTTGACGCGTTCCGCGACCCCGAGCATCCCCAGCGCAAGGCGATCGAGCTGGTCCGGCCAGGGCAGGTCCTGGTCATGGATTGTCGGGGTGAATTGCGCGGCGCCTCGGGTGGCAACATCTTGATGACCCGCTTACGGGTGCGCGGGGCGGCCGGCATGGTCAGTGACGGAGCAATTCGCGATTCGCCCGAGGTCGCCCAGAACCCGTTCCCCGTCTTTTGCGGCGGCCGCTCGGCCAATCTGAATCTGGTTGCGCATCACGCGGTGGATATCAATGTCCCGATCGCCTGCGCGGGCGTGCCGGTCTTCCCGGGCGACATCATCGTCGGCGACGAGGAGGGTGTGGTGATCGTGCCGCGCCATCTCGCCGCCGAGATCGCCCAGCCCGCGGCGGATCAGGAAGAGCTGGAGCGCTTTGTCCTGCAGAAGATCGAGAGCGGCGCACCGCTGCTCGGCACGTATCCGCCGAATGAGGAGACGCTGGCCGAATACCGTACCTGGCGCTCGGCCCACCAAGGCATGGTAGACGGATGAGCACTCGCCTCTTCCGGTTCGGCATCCAGGGACGCTCGACTGGTCCGCGCGAGGACTGGATCAGCATGGTGCGTCGAGTCGAAGCGCTTGGATACTCGAGCTATCTCGCGCTCGACCATTTCGTGCGTGGCCTGGATACCATCGCGTCGCTGACCGCGGCGGCCATGATCACCGATCGCCTTCGGGTCGGCAGCTTCGTCTTCGACAACGACTTTCGCCACCCCGCGCTGTTGGCAAAGGCCGCGGCAACGATGGACGTCTTGTCGGGGGGTCGGTTCGAGCTCGGCATCGGCGCGGGCTGGCTGAAAGAGGAGTACGACCAAACCGGGATTCCATTCGATCCCCCCGGCATCCGCATCGAGCGGATGACTGAGGCGATTCGGCTCATAAAAAGTATCTTCACCGAGCAGCACCCAGTCTCATTTCAGGGAACGCATTACACCGTCACCGATTTGATCTGTTCTCCCCACCCGGTCCAAAAGCCGCACCCCCCGTTCGTCATCGGCGGCGGAAGCAAGCGGATCCTTTCGGTGGCCGGTCGTGAAGCCGATATTGTCGGGATCACGACCCGGGCCCATGCCGACGGCACGAAGGACACCGCGGACAACACTGCCGACGCAACAGCGCAGAAGATCGCATGGGTGCGCGAAGCCGCCGGAGATCGCTTCGCCGAGATCGAGCTCAATGTCATCGTCAGCGACATCGTGATCACTGACGATCGCCGCTCTGCGGCGGAACGGATCGCGCGGCAGAATGGCACATCTGCTGAGGATGTGCTCGCATCACCGCAGATTCTCGTCGGGACGATCGACCAGATGGTCGAGGACCTGCGCGAGCGTCGCGAACGGTTCGGCTTCTCCTACATCGTCGTCACCGAGCCGAATATGGAAACGCTCGCACCGGTCGTGGAGCGACTGGCCGGCACGTAAGGACTGCGGCCTCAGGCAGTGACGGCTCGCTCCGGCAGAGCGTCCGCCAGTGCCGAAACGACTCCGTACAGGCCGCGACCCTTGTCGCGGTTCTCCGGCGATTCCTTGCCGATCGGCGTTTCGGCGATGAAGCGGTACATCTCGGCCGCGCCCTGGAGGATATCGGGCGTCATGCCCAGATCCGCGAAGGTCGCCGCGATCTCCTCCATCTCGCCGACCCACCGGTACGCCTTGGGCGGCATGGTCGGCACGGTCTTCGCCAGCCACGCGAGGACGTCCGGGATGCTCTCCTCCTGTTCTGCCCGGAGCGTCTCCTCAAGTCCCAGCGCCCTGGCGGCGACCAGCAGCTCGGTACCCAGCGCGGTCAGGCCCTTGGTCAGCGCGCCGTAGCACATCTTGAGCCCCGACGCCTGGCCGATCTCGTCGCCGATCACTCGAACGTCGAGCCCATGGATGGCGAGCTCCGCGAAGTCGTTCGCGTTCGGCCCGGACGTATAGAAGCGCGTCCCCGGCACGCGCGGCGGCGGTCCGATGATGCCGACATCGGCAAAACGGGCGCCGGCAGCCAGAATCGTCTCGCCGATCCCGCGCACCGTTTGCGGCGAGATCGCGTTGCAGTCCACGTAGAGAACATCAGCTTTGGTCGCCCGAATCACTGCTGCGACCTCCGCCGCCACACCCGTCGCCTGAGCCGGCACGAGGACGCACAGGACCATTTCCGACCGGGTAATCAGCTCCTCCAGGTCTGCGCAATCCGAGAATCCGGACTCACGCGCGAGCCCTCGCGTTCGCTCGCTGCGACCAGCCAGACTGGTCAGCACCTCGAGGCCATTCGCGCGCAGAACGTCGCCGATGGAGTGCCCCATGTCACCGGGGCTCAATAGTCCGATGGTCTTCACGGCCATTTCCTCACCCTCCCTTTCTCATTCATGCGCATCCTGGCACTGGCTCAGGCGTCGCCAACCGGATGCGCGTTACGGTCGGCCGCCGCCAACTCGGTTGCACGCGGGATGGTCTCATCCCTGAACAGGGCGAACGTCTTCTTGTCCGCGCTGCGGGCGAGTTCGATCAATCCTGGCGCGATCCCAGTCTCGGCGCCGGGCCACGTGAAGTGATTGCAATACAACCCACATCGCGTACACCCCTCCCTATCGCAATCCGATTATCGCGCGGCGCGCGCACATTTGGCCGAACGAAGACAGGTCAGGAGGGGACTTGAACTCAGGGTAGTCATGAAGATTGGATTCGTCGGATCCGATTCTTGATGTCCTGGTCATCTGCGCCACTCTGATTCGGTGCCCCATCCTGGGATTTCGTCGCCGTGCGGGTGAACACCTGTTGGTGATCGAGCGCACGACATATCGTACTCCGACGGACATCGATGGCTATGATTGAGCCATGATCGGAGGACGAGAAATGCCGCCACACGCGAAGTCCGATTGGGATCCCCTGGACTCATCCATTCTGAGTAATCAACGCCGCGCTTACGACCAGATGCGCGACACGTGCCCGGTCGCTCACAGCGATTTCCTCGGTTGGTCACTCTTCCGGCACGGAGATGTTGCGGGTGTCACCGCGGATTCAGTGACGTTCAGTAACGTCTCGAAGCATCGGGCTGTACCGAATGGCATGGATCCGCCCGAGCACACCCGCTACCGGCAGGCGATCAACCCTTTCTTTGTGCCGGCGCGAATGACCGCGTTCGAGCCCGAAACTCGTCAACTCGCCGGCAAGCTGGTGGAGTCCATGCTTGCGAGAACCACGTTCGATTTTGTGTCCGACTTCTCAGGACCGTTCTGCTCCCGGTCGCTCTGCGCCTTCCTTGGGTGGCCGGAAGACACGTGGATCCCGATTCTGGAGTGGACGCACGGCAACCAGGAAGCGGCGTTGTCGCGAGATCGTGAGGCCGGGACCGTGCTTGCGCGGGAGCTTGCCGACATTGTGCTCGAGCAGGTAAGCGCACGAAGGGAAGCCGGCGGCTCGACTGTCAGGGACGTGACAACCTCGCTCATGGAAATCGAGGTTGATGGTCGCGCGCTTTCAGACGAGGAGTTGGTCAGCGTACTTCGAAACTGGATAGCAGGGCATGGCACCGTCGCCGCGGCACTGGAGATTCTGATGTTCCACCTCGCGAGCGATCAGGAACTTCAGGCGAAATTGCGCTCTGATCCAACCTTGATACCCGCTGCGGTCGACGAAATTATGAGATTGGATGGTCCACTCGTCGCAAACGCTCGGACCACGACATCTGACGTAGTGATTGGTGGTCGCAACATTCCGGCGGGAGACCGCGTGACGTTGATCTGGATTGCGGCCAACCGGGATCCCCGTGTGTTTGATGATCCGGAGCGGATCAACCTCGACCGAGACCAACGCCAAAACCTTGTCTTCGGCGCGGGGATTCACGATTGCGTAGGCGCGTCGCTCGCCCGGCTTGAACTGAAGGTCGCACTCGAGGAGATCCTCTCGCGGACTGCTTCGATAGAACGCTCGGGAGCGACACCGAAGCGAGCGCTCTATCCAAGCAATGGATTCGTGGAACTTGGCCTGCGGTTCAGCTGATCACATCTCCCGTCGATTGGGCAACGGTTGACGGCTATGCCCTGGCTGCCGATGTCACCGTGCGCATCGCATCGATGCAGACGACCGAGATCACGATGATCATTGATCCCATCGCCGGTAGCCTCACGGTGATGAGCACCGACCCGTGGTGAACGCTGATCAAGCCCCCCTGTCTGACCCTGCTGATCGATGCCGGGGGCGGTGCGCCAGGGTCGTTCGTCTTCACCGGCTACGTCAGTAAGTCCACGGCCACGGTCAAGTTCGCGCCGCCGCAGCCGGGCAAGTACCTGCTCCGGGTCGACAGCACGAAGGCCGGCTATTCGGCCCTACCCTGCGTGCCGCTGACCGTGGGGCTCGCCGCGAACACAGCCTTTGCCCTCAAGCTCAGCGGTGCGCCGCCGGCGCTGGCCGTCTGGCCGAGGTCGCCATGGCAGTGATGCAAACCACCGCTGAGATCTACTGGTAAAGCGATCAGCCGTAGGTGGGCAGTCTCGCGTATGGGCTGCCAAAGGCCCGGAACTGAGCGCACCGGCGTCGGATGCACTGAGCCGGGTGCACCGGTTCAAGCTGCGCAAACTGCAAGGCGACCTTGTGACCGAAGCATTCGTCGAACAGTGGTTCGACGATGAGGAAGCGCTCGCCCTGGCGTCTGCTTCGGCCGAGGTGGCGGTAGCGTGGGAGGACGTCGGGAACTACGCCAAGACGTCCGGCACGTCCTGGGTCGTCAAGGAGCACGCAATTATTCCCCCGCC
>DASQCG010000412.1:0-13496 GCA_035634825.1 Thermomicrobiales bacterium
GGCGATAGCGGCTCCTGCTTCAAGACCGCACCGGCGACGGGCGTCTGCCTGGCTGAGTTGATGTTGGACGGGGTGGCGAAACTGGTCGATCTCACGCCGTTTCGCCCCAGTCGATTCGCTGAAGGCAAGTCGTGGGTGGACGAGCATCGATACGGGCATGTCGGCGAAACGCTCAGCATCTCCCGATGAGTGGGCGAAACACGCTCTACCTATTGCATTGCGGCGTTCTGATCGAACCGAACGGCAATGGCGGAACCTACCCGATTCAGGTGCCGTGCTACCTGATCGTCGCGGCCAGCGGTAAGCGGTACCTGGTCGACACCGGCAATCCGGCCGCGCTGATCGGCGCCGATGATTGCCAACCCTGGTATCCCGCCAAATGCGAGATCACGCAAGCTGACGATCCAATTGCCCGGCTGGCGGCGCTTGGGATCGCGCCGGGCGATATCGACGCTATCATCGCGACGCACTTCGACTTCGATCACGCCGGTCGGTACGACGCGTTCGGTCCGCTCGGCACGGATGTCTGGGTCCAGCGGGCGCACATCGGCGCGGCGCTTTCGGACCGGGCTCGATTCGACGCACATCTCTGGAATGTGCCCGGCTTACGGTGGCGCCAGGTCCACGGCGATCACGAGATCGAGCCTGGCCTGACGCTGCTGCGGACGGACGGACATGCCGTCGGCCACCAATCGATCGTGGTGGAGACCGAGGAAGGGCCGGTCATCCTGGCAGCCGATGCGATCGACAGTGCTCGCATGGCGGAGACGCGGCAGTTTCCCGACTACTACGACGCGGATGCGACGAACTGCTCAATCGACCGCCTGCTTGAGCTAAGCCGGGAGCAAGACGCGCCGATCATCTTTGGCCACGACTATGAACAGTGGTCCACCCTGCCGCACAGCCCAGAGCCGTATTCCCGCTCTTAATCTTCCGGGTCGCCGCGGCGGAGAGAGACGTAGCTCTCGTATCGCCCAAAACCGATCTCGCCTGATCCAACCGCCTCGCGAATGGCGCAGCCGGGTTCGTGGACATGCGTGCAGTCGTTGAATCGGCAGTGTCCGAGGAATGGCCGGAACTCGGGGAAGCACTCTGGCAAATCCTCGAGCGCGACGCCCTGGAGTGCCAGCGCGCGAATACCCGGGGTATCCGCGATGTACGTTTCCGGACCGAGGCGGAAGAGCTGAGCGGCGGTTGTCGTGTGCTTGCCTTTACCGGTGCTCTCCGAAATCGATGAGATCGCCAGGCCCAGATCCGGGTTGAGCGAATTGACCAGGCTCGACTTGCCAACGCCTGATGGCCCGGCCACGACCGTGATCTTGCCTTCGAGCAGCTCGCGCAAATAATTCACACCTTGGTCCGTGCGCACGCTGATATCGATCACCGGGTAGATCGCGCGGTGCTCAGGAAAGACCTGTGCCGGATCTCCCGCCAGCAGATCGATCTTGTTCACCCCGATCAGTACCGGAAGATCCCTCGATTCCGCCAGAACCAGGAATCGGTCGAGCATGCGCGGATGCGGCACGGGTTCAGTTGCCGCGAAGAGGAACAGGGCCTGATCCGGGTTGGCGACCAGCACCTGCTCGGTGTCTCGCGTGTGACGCGCCAGCCGGGCCAGGACCGACTGTCTCGGCTCGACCAACTCGATGCGCCCCTCGCCGTCGCCGACGTCGACCACCGTGACGCGATCGCCAACGGCAACGATGTCCGTCCCTTTCCGCTCGCGCTTGAGGATCCCCTTTGGCGTGCAAAGAAGCGTCGCGTCCGACTCGTCGAGCGCGACTTCAAAGAACTTGCCAAAGGCCCTGACCACCGTTCCGGTCAGTAGTTGCTGGTTCCCCAACCATACCCCCAATTACCGCGCTCGTGTCCCGATGCTGCTCAATTATCATCACGAATGCAACGACTACGTGGGGAGCCTGGACTGGATCGGACGTCATGAGCACTGTTTCGACATCAATGGACTTCGTCCAGATGGCTTTGCCCTCGCCGGCGGAACCCGGACCATGACCGCTGACGGCCGCGCTATTGCGGCAATCGACATCGGTTCGAACACGCTCAAGCTCACGGTTGCGCGCGTTTCAAATGGTCAGGTTACGCCGATCGCCGGCACTGCCGAAGTGGTTCGCCTCTGCGAGGGTCTCGGAGAGACCCGCCGGCTCCGCGACGACCGCATTCAACTCGCCATCGATGTGCTGCGTGATTTCAAAGAGATCGCTCGCGAGCTCAACGCCGGGACAATCATCGCGGTAGCAACGGCGGCAACCCGATCGGCCGTGAACGGCCCGGATTTCCTGGCACGCGTGAAAGACGATGTGGGGATCGACGTTACCGTCATCGACGGGGACGAGGAAGCTCGCCTGACCAGTGACGGCGTATTGGCCCAAATCGACCCGGGCGGCGCAATTCTGATCGTCGACATCGGCGGCGCCAGCACCGAGTTGATTGCCACGCGAGACGGCGTCGTGCTCGAATCAACCTCACTCGGACTCGGTTCAGGCGTCCTCACCGATCGCTTCGTCCCGAGCGATCCACCGCTCGCCTCTGAGCTTGATCAGGTCGAGCGGGAAACCACGGACCGGGCGACAGAATTCCTGAGCCGAAATGGACAGTTTGGGCGCATTGTCCTGGTTGGCGGTGTCGGCGAGTTCCTGTTCTCGCTGCTGGGCAAATCGGGGTATGCGGAATCAAGCGCCCTCGATGAGGCACGGCAGATTGTCCTCGGCATGACGGCGGACGAGCTCGCGCCCGTGATCGTTGCGCCGGTTGCCCGCGCCCGGGTGCTCCCGGCAGGGTTTGCGATCGCCCGGGCGATCAGCCGGAAGTCGGGCGCGCCCGAAATTGAATCAGTAGGAAACGGACTGCGGATCGGAATCCTGTTGCGTGTCGCAGCGTCCGGAGTCCAGGAGGAATCACCGCGATGACTTCGTCGAACGGCATCGTGATCATCGGAGCTGGTGTCATCGGCACGAGCATCGCCGCGCACCTTGCCAAGCGCGGCGAGCGGCCGTTGGTCCTCGAGGGCGCGCATGTCTGCTCTGGCACGACCGGGCAAAGCGGCGGCGTGGTTCGGCAGCACTACTCGAACCCCGAAACCGCCGCGCTGGCACGCGATGCGCTGGCAATCTTCAGGCGCTGGTCCGACCACTACGAGGGGAGCTGTGGCTATTTGCCGGTCGGCGTGCTCCTGACCGCCGGCCCCGAAACAGAAGCCGGTGTTCGCGCCAACGTCGCCATGCACAAGGAGCTCGGCATCGAAACCACCCTGCTCGGACCGGACGAGATAGCGGCGATCGATCCGCGCGTGCAGGCAAGCGACTGCACGACGATCTGCTACGAGCCAACGGCCGGAATCGCCGATCCCATCGAGACGAATCACGCCTTCGCCGCCACGGCCCGATCGCTCGGAGTCGAGATCCGCGAAGGGGTGTCGGTCGACCAGATCGTCGTCGAATCCGGTCGCGTTGCCGGACTGCGCACGAGTCATGGCGACATCGCGGCCGATGCCGTCGTCGATGCGGCCGGCGCCTGGGGAATGCGGTTCCTGGAGGACCTCGGTCACGAGCTGCCGATTTCGTTCTCGCGTCACCCCATGGCCCTGATCCGCCGACCACCGGCCGAGGTGGATCGACACCCGGTCGTACTGGACGTCCACACCGACTCCTATTTCCTGCCCAGGGCCGACGCGACTCTGGTCGGCAAGCTTGGCACCATGCCCGCCGATCTGGATGTCGATCCTGATAGTTATGAGCGCGGTGTGACCAACGAAGAGATTGAGCGGTATCGCGCCGCCGCACGCCGCCGCATGCCCTTCCTCGACCGGGGAACCGTCCTTGGCGGCTGGGCCGGCATCTATGACGACTCGATCGACGCTCATCCGATTGTCGACGCCGTGCCTGGCGCCGAGGGCCTGTTCTGCGCGCTTGGGATGAGCGGCAACTGCTTCAAGCTCTCACCGCTCATCGGCGACTTGCTCGCCCAGCGGATTATCGAAGGCCCCGGTTCGACCCCCCGGCTCGACCAGTTCCGATTCGACCGGTTCCGGGACGGCACTGCGCACGACCGGGCCTTCAGCGCCATGAGCGTATTGGCCTGACATCAGATCAGGTACTCAGGTTCATTTGAGACAAGGAGCAAACGTGGACCAATCCCTCGTTCAGTCGATCGCGGATACGATCGATCGCCTCGAATCGGAGCTCGTCGAGCGTTTGCAGGAGCTGGTCCGCATCCCGAGCGTGACCGGTTCCGAGCATGACGTCCAGCAGGCAATTGCCCGCCAGATGAATGACCTCGCTCTCGATGTCGACATGTGGGAACCGGATGCCGCCGAGCTCGCACCCTACGCCGAGGACGTCGGCGAGTTCGAGTCGTTTGCCGGTCGACCCAATGTGGTCGGGACCCGGCGCGGTCGCGGCGGCGGCAAGTCGATCATTCTCAACGCCCACATCGACACGGTCGAAGCGGGCGACCCGGCACAGTGGACGGTCGATCCGTTTCTGGCCGAGGTCAGGGATGGCCGAGTCTACGGTCGCGGCACGTGCGACATGAAGGCGGGGCTCATCGCCGAGTTCATGGCCCTTCGCGCACTGGACGAACTCGGTATATCCCTGAACGGCGATGTTTTCTTGGAGAGCGTGATCTCGGAGGAGGACGGCGGCGCCGGTGCCCTCGCCACGCTGCTGCGCGGCTACAAGGCCGACGCGGCCATCATCACAGAGCCGACCAACCTCGCGATCGTCTCGGCCCAGGGCGGGTCCCTGGTTTTCCGTCTCACGGTGACCGGACGCTCGGCGCATGCCTGCCTGCGCAACGAAGGCGTCAGCGCGCTCGAGAAGTTCCTGCCGATCCACGCCGCTATCCTGGAGCACGAGCGTCAGCATCACGAGGCGATCGACCACCCGCTCTACCAGAGATTCGAAAATCGCGCGCCGATCAACATTGGCATCGTCCGGGGTGGAAACTGGCCAAGCTCCGTGCCCGAGTCAATCGTTGTCGAGGGACGGGCCGGCCTGGTGCCGGGGGAAACACTCGCCGAGACCAGAACGGCACTGGTGGAGGCAGTCATGCGAGCAACGGCTGCTGACCCCTGGTTCCGGAATCATCCACCGCACATCGAGTGGTTCAGTGGTCAGTTCGCGGCCGCCGAAACTCCCGTGGAGAGCCCATTGATGCGTGCGCTACAGAATGCCCATCTCGAGACAACTGGTTCGGTAGCCTCGATCGAGGCCGTCACCTATGGCGCGGATATGCGTCATTTCGTAAACATTGGCGGTATTCCGTGCCTGATGTATGGGGCGGGAGACGTGGCGAGGGCCCATCGGCCGGACGAGTTTGTCCCAATTTCGGAGGTCAAAACGGTCGCCCGGACGCTTGCCCTGCTGCTCATCGACTGGTGTGGCGTGCACAACAGCTGAATTCCTGTGCAAGAAAATCCTGTGCAAGAACTGTTGGATCTTGACTGGCAAACCCTGTGCAGACATGGACACAGGGTTTGCAAAGGGCTAGTTCTGGCCTAATCGCACAGAATGCCTGTGCAAACTATTGACATTCTCTCAGTAGCGCCCTACACTCGGGTCATCGAAGTTCAGGCTACGGCGTGCAGCGGCGCACGCTACCCGCCCCGGATATCGGGGCGGGGCGCCTGACAGCTTTGAAGGAGGGAATCCGAAATGAAGTTTGCAGCTCACGATGGCATTGGCGCCCGCACGCTGGCCTACACAAACCTTCCATCAGCGCGACGAAATGGGGTCTACGCCGCTCCGGGCTGGTTCGCAGAACCGACAGCCCAGACTAATTCTGTAGCGGTCGCCACTAAAACCGTCAACGGCAACGGGCACGCAGACTCCGGCCATCCTACTCACACCGGAGCGAGCACCGTCAACTACACCCGTGGCCAGGAGATCTTCACCCCCGGTCAGGGGCAGGGCCTCGTCTACATCGTCCGCTCCGGCTGCGTGCGCCTCTACAAGGTGCTGGCCGATGGTCGCTCGATCAACCTCGGCCTGCTTGGACCCAACACGGTATTCACCCAGGAAGACACCAGCGACGGGATTGCGTCCGGCTCGGTCGCCGAAGCCATGGTCGACTCGACCATCGCCATCGTCGACACCGATTCCCTCGCCTCGATCATCGCCGACTCGCCGGAGCTTGCCGCTGCCATGGTCAACGGCATGAGCCGTCGTCTAACCGAGCTGCAAACGCTGGTCGAGCATTTGCTGGTTCGCGATACGGCGGTTCGTCTTGCGACGACGTTGCTGGCGCTGGCCAACCGGTTCGGTCGACCAACTGCCGACGGCATGATTGCCATCGCGCTCCCGGTTACCCATCAGTCTCTCGCCGGGATGATCGGCTCCAACCGCGTAACGGTCACCCGCAAGCTGCTCGAGCTTCAGGAGGGTGGCTACGTTCGCTCCCTCGGCCGCAATGCCATCGCGGTCAATCCGCCGAAGCTGCGCGAGTACGCCCAGGTCGCCCGCGAGCAGGGAGACGACATCGATACCGACTGGTAAACCCACCTCGCCCTTGTCCCGAAGGTCTACGCTTCACCCAGGCGCATTTGGACTAGCGGAACGGGGTGGAGATGGCAAGAATCCTGATCACCGGCGGCACCGGGTTCGTCGGCAGTGAAATCCGAAAAGCCCTTGCGGATCGCGAACTGAGGCTCCTCGTTCGCGATCCGTCGTCTGTGCGCGACGCCGGTGCGGCGGAACTCGTGCGCGGCGATGTGCTCGATCCGGCGTCGCTCGAACCGGCCATGGCGGGCGTTGATGCGGTCATCCACCTGGTGGCGATCATCGAGGAATCCGGCGACAAGACATTCGACCTGGTTATCCGGCAAGGCTCCGAAAACGTCGTGACCGCAGCGCGGAACGCCGGCGTCAGGCGCCTCGTCCATATGAGCGCACTGGGAGCGCAGCCGAACCCCGCCTACCCCTACCTCAACGCGAAATGGGGCGCCGAGCAAGCGGTTCGGCAATCCGGCCTCGAGTGGACCATCATCCGGCCGTCGGTCATCTTCGGCCCGCGCGACGGATTCGTAAACGTGCTCGCCGGTCTGATCCGCCGGGCGCCGATCATTCCAGTGGTCGGCTCAGGCGAAAGCAAGTTCCAGCCGGTTGCCGTCGGGGAGGTTGCGGCGGTGTATCGTGCGGTGCTGGACGATCCGACCGCGATCGGACAGACCTACGAGCTCGGCGGTGGCGAGACGTATTCCTACGAAGAGATGCTCGATGTCATCGCGGCGCAACTCGGCAAGCGCAAACCGAAGCTCCACCTTCCGGTCGGACTGATGCGCACAGTCGTAGCCCTATCCAGTCCGTTGCCGAAATCGCTGCGCCCACCGGTCACCAAAGAGCAGCTCAACATGCTGGCACTCGACAACTGCACTGATCAGTCGGCAACCGCCGCCCTGATTGGCCGGCAACCAATTGCGCTGCGCGATGGGCTCGAATACCTCAGCCAGGCGTGACCTGAAAAGGGGTTGACGGACCGTCCCCTGTGGCGGTCCGCCAGATGAATGCCGAGGAAGGCGCAGGGGTCGCCGTGAAGAAATCCGGCCGTACGGGCCGGGCGTGGGTGTGTAGGAACCACTTGCACGGTATCCCCTCCCCCCGGCCCAGGACAGGTGCGAGCGGGACCGGAACGTAACGATCCAGCATCACCCTTATGTCATGCACTGTAATGTCGGAACGGCCTATCTGGCGGCGGCGGTCAGGTATCCCCGCTCGGTGAGCGTAATGATGGCGCGCTTGAGGCTCATCGGGTCCAGCGGGATCACGCTGCTGAGCCGATCCAGCGTCATTGCGCCGCGATCAAGCTGCAGGGCAACGAGCAACTCGGAATCCGAAAGCAGATAGGAAACGAGCGCGAGCTGCACTGAGAGTTTCAGCTCGGCATCGGGCGACGGCAACAGCCGCTGCATCGCCCGAATTGCCGCCCGCTGCGCATGGCGCTCATTCGCCTCGGCAATCAACGCTGCGGTGTCGAACTCGGCAACTTCGATGCCTTCGGGCAGCGGGGCGTCGGCGACCATCACCGCCGTCGCATCTTCCAGCCCGATGAGCCGGGACAGAATCTCGATGATCTGCTCTTCGACCGTGGCGATCAGGTCCTCACGAGTCACCGCGCCCTCATCGACCAGCGCGGCGCCCAGCGCCCGTCCGCCTGGAATCGACCGCCGGCCGTAGAGGACATCGTGCAGGAAGACCGGCTCGACGGCGCCGCGTTGCAGGAGCAAATGCCCGAGCCGAAGCGTGCGCAGGGACGAGGTCGCGGCGAGTATTCGCCCACGGTGGACAAAAAGGCTGAACGATTCGCTGGTGTTGGTGATCTGGATCTTGCCACTCGCGCGCTGAAAACCAAGCAAGTCCAGCACAGCCGGAATCGCATACGGCGGGGTTGCGGAGCGGATCTCGAAATCCTCGTCCAACGGGATCTGCCTCACCTGATCTCTCGCTCCGGGCGCGACGCGGTCGATAGTACTAGCCCAATACTCCTATGAGGAGTGTAGCACTTTCGGGCTATTCGGCGATAGGTTCCTGGTTATCGGTTTTCGGTTTCCCGTCGGAGAATTCTGGTTACCGGCCACATTCCTGTTCCCTCAACCCTCCACCCTCAACCCTCCTATTGCCCACCTACGCAATCTCACGTATAAGAGCGCAACACCCAAACCAATCTGCGGGCACGTCGCCGAAGCCAGACAGGTCGGCCGTACCGCTAGCCCAGGAGGAAGGCATGGCCATCGACACTTCCCAGGCAGTCGCTCCGATCGATGCCGCCCGGCTGCTCGAGATGTACGAGCGCATGGTCCAGATCCGCATTTTCGAGGATCTGGCCGGGAAGCACTTCGCCGACGGTCTGGTTCCGGGATTCGTCCACCTCTATGCCGGCGAGGAAGCGGTCGCGGTCGGCGTCTGCAGTCACCTAACGGATCGCGACTACATCACCAGCACACACCGGGGTCACGGTCATTGCATCGCCAAGGGCGTCGATATCGACGGCATGGTTGCGGAGCTGATGGGCAAGGCCACCGGTACCTGCAAGGGCAAGGGCGGCTCGATGCACATCGCCGATGTCGACAAGGGCATGCTCGGTGCGAACGGCATCGTCGGCGCGGGACTGCCGCTTGCGACCGGCGCGGCGCTGACCGCCAAGACACTCGGCACCGGAGGTGTCGCGGTCTCGTTCTTTGGCGATGGCGCCTCCAATCAGGGCACGTTCCACGAGTCCCTGAACCTGGCCGCGATCTGGAACCTGCCGGCCGTCTTCGTTTGCGAAAACAACGGCTACGCCGAGTCGACTCCCGTCCATTACCACTGCTCGACGGTCGACATTGCGAACCGGGCCGCGGGATACGAGATGCCCGGCATCGTGGTCGACGGACTCGACCTCTTCGCCGTCTACGAGGCGGCCGGCGAAGCAATCGCCCGGGCCCGTCGCGGCGAAGGGCCGTCGCTGATCGAGGCCAAGACTTACCGGTACTACGGCCACTTTCAGGGCGACATGGTCACATATCGCACTGACGAGGAGCTGAACCGGTTCAAGGAGCGGGACGCCATCCAATCGGTCCGCAACTACGCTGTCCAGCACGGCATGGCGTCCGCCGAGGAGCTCGACGCAATCGACACCCACACTCGCGAGCACCTCGAACGGGCCTGGAAGAACGCCAAGTCCGCGCCCTGGCCGGAGGAAAGCGAGCTCCTGACCGACGTCTACGTTTCTTATTGATCGGTACCGCGAGAGAGGATCATTCAGATGGTTACCGCTGCTGAGACCCGAGTGATGACCTTCGGCGACGCGATCAACGACGCGATGCGCACGGCGATGCGCGAGGACACGCGCGTCATCCTGATGGGCGAAGATGTCGCCGGCGGCGCCGAGATCGATCACCTGATCAACGACGATGCCTGGGGCGGTCCGATGGGTGTCACCAAGGGCCTGGTCCAGGAGTTCGGTCGCGACCGCATCCTCGACACGCCGATTACCGAGTCCGGCTTCATCGGCGCGGCAGTCGGTGCGGCCACGACAGGGTTGCGGCCGGTTGCCGAGTTGATGTTCGTCGACTTCTTCGGCTGCTGCATGGACCAGATCTTCGACCAGGGCGCCAAGCTCCGCTATATGTTCGGCGGAAAGGCCAAGTGCCCGCTGGTGATCCGGACGATGATCGGGGCCGGCGTCAACGCCGCCGCGCAGCACTCCGGCGTCCACTACTCGGTCTTCACGCACATGCCGGGCATCAAATGCATCGCGCCATCCACACCGGCCGATGCGCGCGGATTGCTGCTGAGCGCGATCCGCGACGACGACCTGGTCATGTTCTTCGAGAACAAGGTGCTCTACGCGATGAAGGGTGAAGTCCCGGAAGGTGATGAGGGCATCCCGCTGGGCGTGGCCGATATCAAGCGGGTGGGATCGGACGTCACCATCGTCGCCATCTCCCGCATGGTGCACCAATCCCTGGCGGCGGCCGAGGCGTTGGCCGCCGAAGGGATCGAGGCCGAGATTGTCGATCCGCGCACGCTTTCGCCGCTCGATGATGACACAATCCTCGAATCGGTCCGCAAAACGCATCGCCTTGTTGTTGTTGATGAAGACAACCCCCGATGTAGCGTCGCGACTGACATCGCCGCGATGGTCGCTGACAAGGGATTCGATTACCTCGACGCGCCGATCAAGATCGTGACAGCTCCCCACACGCCGGTCCCGTTCAGCCCGCCGCTGGAGCAGGCATACGTGCCGACTCCCGAGAAGATCGCCGACGTCGTCCGGCAGCTCTTCTAGACCGAACCGGGGAGGAGCGCACATGGCTACCGTAGTCAAGATGCCGAAGTGGGGCCTGACCATGACCGCGGGGACGGTCACCGGCTGGCTCTATGACGAAGGCGCCGAAATATCCGAAGGCGATCCGATCTTCACGGTCGAGACCGAGAAAGCGGTCAACGATGTCGAAGCGCCGGCCGATGGGGTGCTGGTCAAGATCGTCGCCGCGCAGGGCGAAGAAGTGCCCGTCAGCGGACCGGTCGCGATCATCGCCGCTCCCGGCGAGACGATCACTGAGGAAAACCTGGCCTCGCTGATCGCCGAAGCCTCGCCGAAGAAGGCTGCCGCAGCGTCGACGGCGGCCGCTGCGGGCGGCGCACGCGCAGCCAGAGCAGCTAGCCGAAACGAGTCTGGCCGCGTCAATGCCTCCCCTGCCGCCCGTCGCCGAGCCCAGGAGCTCGGTATCGACCTCACTGCGGTCGAGGCGACCGGGCCTGACGGCCGCATCACGAGCGAGGACGTCGAGCGAGCGGCAGCCGAAGCCGGCGCCGATCCGACTCCGCGAGAGGAGCGAATCGCGCTCAACGACGGCCGTGAGCTCAGTGTCCTGCTTGCGGGTGAAGGCGACGGCGCGCCCCTGATCTTCCTGCACGGCCTCGGCGGCTCGCAAAGCACGTGGCAGGTGGTCCTCGGCGATCTGGTCGACCGGCACCGGGTCGCCGCGATCGACCTGCCCGGTCATGGCGCCAGTGACCGCTCGGCCGAGGCCGACTACTCGATCAGCGGGATAGCGCTCGCAGTCACGGAAGCGATCGACAAGCTGGGGCTCCGGAAGCCGGTCCTGATCGGCCATTCTCTCGGCGGCGCAGTCGCCCTGCGAATTGCCGCCGAAACCGCGAACACGATCAGCGGTGTTGTCGCCATCGACAGCGCGGGCTTGGGCGACGAAATCAGCGCCGCGCTAACAGACCTGATGGCCGGTGCGGCCGGGCCGGAGACCGCGCGTGGCCTGCTCCAGCTCTTCTACCAGGACCAGAAGCTCGTCAACGACCGCGGCGTGACCGAGATGGCCGCGATGCAGCAAGTGGACGGCGCCTGGGCCGCGCAGCAAGCGGTTGCCAGGGCAGCATTCGCGGATGGACAGCAACAGGAGGCAGCCCGGGTCGATCCGGCATCTATCCACCTCCCCGTCCTCCTGATCTGGGGTGAGCACGACGGTGTTCTGCCAATGCAGCACGCGGTTGACGCATTGCCGAAGTTCCCGGATGCATCACTGGCTATCGTCCGGAACGTCGGCCACGTGCCCCAGGTCGAAAACCCGACCCGCACCGCAACCCTGATCACCCGCTTCTCAAAATCGGTTGCCTGATCTGGCCCGTCCTGGACCAAAAGTCTGGAAACCAGAAACTCGGGGCTAGCGTTTTGGAGGAAAAGGCGCGACAATAGCGCCAATACCCCCGAACACATTCGAATCTGCGTATCAGGGTGGGTGGTTGCTATGGGTGCCTCCGGTTTTGGGCAATCTTGGTTAAGATCGCGTTTTCTGCTGTTCGGGATGCTGTTCCTCCTGCTGTCACCAGTCGCGTTCGTGGCCGCGCGCTCATTCGTCACGCTGACCGATCCGTCGCCGGCGGTCGGTCGCGCGCAAGTCGTGACGCAGGGCATCTCGGCACTGCCGGGGACCGAGTATGTGATGCGCGTCGTGCGCCGGACCGCGCCCGCGCTTGGCGATGCCAAGGTCGGCCGGCGCGTGCTTGGCTTCGCCCTCGCGACCGACGAGCCAATCCTGATCACCGACGTCGAAGGAGATGGCACCTTCAAAGACCGTGCTCGCCTCGCGCCCGGCGAGGCGTACATGACCCTCAATGGAGAGCGCCAGATCCGTGCCAGTCTCAGTGGCAAGCCCACGCAATACCTGAGCATCGAGTTCGTGCCACCGGATCGAGGCAGCGACATCGGCACCGGCGAGCTGCTCTTCGTCAGCGACCCAATCACCGCGCCGCCCGGTCAGCGCGACGTCGACCTCGTGCGCAACGTCCTCGCCCAGCAAGACATCGCCAAAGTACCTGATACCGGCGGACAGATCATGGTGCTGGCCACCGATGGCGCGATCGACATCCTGCCGAAGCGAACGCGTGGGCTGCGCCTCGAGTCCGGTCAGAGCGCGGTCTTCAACGCCGAGGAGATCGAAATTCGCCCTTCCCAAACGTCGGCATATGGTGTCCCGACCAATCAGCTCGGCGCGCTGACAAACATGCTGCAAACCGACAACCCGGTCGCCGGGTACGTCGTGGTCGTGATCGGACCGGAAGTGCCGAAGACCGGAGAGCCAACCCCGACTCCGACCCCGCCGGCAGCAATAGCGACCTCAGAGTCGCCTTCGGTCACGCCGAGTCCTTCCAAGCAGGCGACCGGCTCGATCGGCGTGACCGGTCGGCTCTGCAACCCCGGCGTGACTGTCGAGTCGATCAGTGACGTGAACTGCCCGGTCATCCCGAGCGGATACGACCTCTCCCTCACCGGCGCGACGCTCGACCGCAGCCTGTCCGATGCTTCGCAGGTCGATTCAAGCTGGTACTGGTCGGATCTGACGCTCGGCACATACGCGCTGACCGCGACCAGTTACCCTGGCCGGGCAAACGATTACTTCATCCCCGGTTCAGCGGCCGTCGGCGGATCATCGTCATCCGGCTACACGGTCACGCTGGACCAAGGAAGCCCGGATATCATCCTGCCCG
>DASQCG010000413.1:0-4818 GCA_035634825.1 Thermomicrobiales bacterium
CGATGGCCATCGGAGCGTTGGCGGAGCGCAGCGCGTACCGCACGACGCCTTCCTTGGATCCGCTGCTGCACAGCAGGATCCCGACGGTAGGGGCGTGCCGGTCGGGGTGGCGGAGTTGGTCGTCGACGACAGTGACGTAGAAGGCGAGCTGCCCGGCGAACTCGTGTCGGAACTTGCCGACCTTGAGCTCGACGACGACGTAGCGGACCTGCTCGGCGTGGAACAGCAGCAGGTCGACGCTATTCCGAGTTCGGAATAGCTGCGATTGTTCCGATTCCCGGATTATTCCGAGTCCGAGCGGTCGGGTGACCTTTGGTCTCGGGTCATACGGCATTCGGCTGGCCGTTCTTCGGAATAATACCATCATCTGAGTCCGAGTAGTCGGTTGAGGATGTCTTCGTTGTCGTGCCAGACAGCCTGGATCGGCTGGGGCGACGGCGCCCCGTTCGCAGTGGCCTTCTCGATCGCTTGGCGCTTCATCTCGGTGTCGGCGTGCGCGTAGATGAGGGTGGTCTCCGGGTCGGCGTGCCCAAGCCACTCGGTGAGAAGCGCAAGGGGCATACCTGCCTGATAGAGATGCATGGCTCGTGAGTGGCGCAGCATGTGAGGGTGCGCCCCGACTGGTACTTCCGCGCATGTTCGGTGTGCAGCTTGGGCGTATCGACGGATGATCCGGGCGGCATTGTCATCGGACATGGTCGTCTTGTGATGGGCATGAATTGTGTAGAACAGTGGGTCGGCAGGTTGAGGGTTCGGGTGGAATACGGCGGCGTAATTCCGGTAGTGGCCGGCGGTTTCCTTCGTGATGGGGATACGGCGGGGTTTGGATCCTTTGCCGACGATGTCGATCGTCAGACGGGTCGAGTCGAGGTCGCCATTGGTGGCAGCGAGCAGCTCGGCATCACGGGCGGCGGTGTCGTACATGAGGATCATGAAGAACTGGTCTCGTAGCCCGATCCGGCTGGACGGGTCGGGCTCGGCGAGGAGCGCCTTGATCGCCTTCTGACTCATATGAGCCACGGGTTTCGCCGGGAGCGCTTTCATCAGCGGAATCCCGGTCAGATCGGCGAGGTAGATCGCAAGTGTCGGCTCGGCTGCGGCGGCGTACTTGTAGAAGGACCGGATGCAGGCAAGGCGTTGGTTGTAGGTCGCCGCCGTCCAGTTGCGTTCGGCGCGCATCTGCTCGAGGAACCCGGCGATGCACGCACGGTTCAGCATCGGAAACGTGATCTTGTGGGCGGGGATGCGGCGCGTCTCGCAGACGTGCTGTAGAAGCATGTTCCATGCGCGGCGGGCGGACTCGATGGTGTGCGGACTGGCGCCGCGTTGTCGGGGCAGGAACACCGTGAACCATTCCCGCAGATGCTTGAGAAAGGTGTCGGTCGGCCTACTCATAGCGGCGGCTCCGGGATGATCCCATCGGCGATGGTCAGGCCAGTCGCGGCGATCCGTTGAGGTAGCAACTGAATGTAGTAGGCGGTTTCCGTGTATGTGGCGTGACCCATGTAGGCGGAGAGGTAGGGCAACCAAACCCCGAGGTCACGACCTTCGTCGACCCAACGCGCAAGCGTCCGGGTGGCATAGTTGTGTCTCAGCGTGTATGGCGTCGATCCGGGAGCGACGCCATCGGCCATTGCCTGGACTCGGTGGTACTGCGCGGTCAGCCAGCGATGCGGATAGGGATTGCCGGAGGCTTGATCGAAGAACCACTCGCGGTCAGGTCGGCGCAGCACGGCGAGCCGGTCGAACTTGGCCAGAAGTCCGATCAAGGTCTCATCGACCGGGACCAGACGGTCTTTGCGGCGTTTCCCCTGGGCGACGGTCAGCACCATACTGTCGAAGTCGACGTCGGCGCGGCGCAATCGTCTGGCCTCCTGGGGCCGAAGTCCGCAGCCGAGCATGAGGCGGAACACGACCGGGATGACGTGCTCCCGGAACGGGCTCAGCTTCGACGGGCTGACTCGGTCACATGCATCGAAGAACCGATTGAACTCCTCGTCGGTGAACATGTGCGGCAGCCGCCTGATCGGCTTGCCGATCCAGGCGGACGGCATGACGAACGCCTCGGCGCCGACTGATTGGAGATACTTTCCGAAGAGTCGGATGGCGTGCATCTTGTAGCCTGACCGGCCAGCCGATTTGCCCTCGTCGCACCACTCGGTAGCCAGTTCACGGGTCAGCGCCGCGGCGTCGGGATGCTTGGTCAGGCAGAAGCGGTCGAAGTTCTGCATCACCGCCGCCAGCCCGCCCGTGGAGAGGCCCAGCGAGTTCTTCAGCTCGAGCATTGCGGCGATGTGGGGTGCGAAGGCGCTGCTGTAACCGGTCATTGCAACGCGTCCGCTCGGCATTCGAACCCGATCAGCGGCAGGCAGCACTCGCGGAGCGAGTCCGTGTCCAATGCGATGTAGCGTTTGGAGGAATCGATTCGGCAATGCCCGAGGATTTGAGTGGCCGTCGGGAGATCCGTACCGGTCTCGATCAGCCGGGTGCCCATGGTGCGACGCAACGCGTGGAACGTCTTTCCGTCGCCGGCCTTGTGGCGTATGCCTGCCGCCCGCAGGTAGCGGTTCATGATCAACGCGCCGGTCGGTCCGGTGAGTCTGACGTATGGCGCATAGGCGCGCAGGAACACCTCGGGTTCGTCGGAGACCGGCCTGGCGTTCAAGACGTAGTCGGCGACCGCATTGCCTGCCTCGACCGCGAGCGGCAAGGCCAGTGGGACTGAGGTCTTTCGCTGCACGATCCGGATCTCATCTCGCCGCCAGTCGATGCTCCGCAGTTGCAGACCGACGATGTCGCCGCAGCGCAGCCCTGTCGAGACCGCCAGTTGCACGATCGCGAGATCTCTCTTGCCAACCGCCGTCGATGGGTCGATCACCCCGAGCAGCCGGCCGATCTCGTCCTGGGTGAAGCGCGGCAGGACTCGCATCCGTCTCGGAGCGATCTGTGAGAGCATCGCGTCAACTCGTAAGCTGCAGAGCCCAGTGTCGTTCAGGAAAGCGAAGAAGCGCCTGACCGCCCACACGGTGTTCCCGATGCCCGACCGATGCTTCGGGGCCACGGCCACCAGGAATCCCCTCAGGTCGTCCAGCCCGACGCTGGTGAAGCTGTCGTGGCCACGATGACGGAGATGAGCGAGCAGCTGCCTGATTACACCTACGGCCAGTCGGACCGACCCATGCGCCAGACTTCCCGATATCGATTCCTTGAACAAGAGCAAAGCATTCTCGAAAGAAAATGACAAACGCGCCGGTTCCGGGCGTCTTCTTTGCCACCTCACCCTTCCAGTCAGCTTGAAATCGAGCAGCATGTTCGCTGCCTTTTCCAGCGACGAACGGAACACCGGCCCGATATCTCCTCGCCGGAGGCGTGCGTCCTGCTCAGCCAGGAACATGTCCCGAGTCTGCTCGTCGTACTCCTCGATGCTGTGCACAGCGCAATACCTGAGCACGGTCGCGCAACAGCTCCTGTGATACTTGAGCGATGCATCGCTCAGCCCGGCGCTGCGGGATGCCGCCAGCACCCCATCCACCAACACGGACATCGCTGGCTCCATCGTCCCGTCCTTCCCACGTGAGGTCGCCGACGCTCCGGCTGAGCGCCACGCAACGATCACAACGGGATGACCGGGAAGTCGGCCACTCGTCCGAAGCGAGCCAGCAGTCACGAGCTGTTATTCCGACGACCGAGGCCGAATCACGTCGCCAGAGCGCGCGGCCCGCGTCGATCGGAATAATTCGGGAATCGGAACAATCGACGCTATTCCGAGTTCGGAATAGCTGCGACCTGCTCTTCTACCACCTGAAACTGCGCCGCTACGTCGTCGTCGAACTCAAAGCGGTCCGCTTCGAGCCCGGCTTCCTCGGCCAGGTGGGCATGTACATGTCGGCGGTCGACGACCTGCTCGCCCACCCGGACGACCAGCCGACCATCGGATTGATGCTTTGCAAAGGAAAGAACAATGTGGTCGCCGAATGGGCATTGCGCGGCTACAACACACCGATCGGCGTCGCCGACTGGACGACGGCGATCACCACCGCGCTACCCGAGGATCTGGCGTCCAGCCTGCCGAGCATCGAGGAGATCGAGGCCGAGCTGTCCGATCCGAACCTCGACACCACCAACGAAACCAGCACGGACTGAATTACCAAGGGGGAGAAGCAGATGAGCATCCACGGGGGAATGAACGAGAGCGACTGGGAACAGCTCGCGCTGGACACGCTGGCCGAACTGGCCTGGTACCCAAGCACGGTAAGGAGATCGCACCCGGCAGCGGTGAGCGGGAGAAGTGGGAGAACCTGCACATTCCGTCCCGCATGCTCGCCGCGATGCGCACACTGAATCCGCAGGTGCCCGAGCAATACCTGCAACAGGCGCTCGCCGAAATCACCACACCCAGGTCGAACGACGCGATCACCGAGAACTACCGGCTGCACAAGGCGATCGTCGAGGGCTTCCGCGGCATCACCTTCATCGACCCCGACGGCGTCGAGCAGACCCCGACCATCCGGCTGGTCAGCCACGACCCCGCTGTCAACGACTGGCTGGCCGTGCATCAAGTCACCGTGCACAGGGAGAGATCAACCGCCGCTTCGACATCGTCCTGTACTGCAACGGGATGCCGGTGTCCGTCATCGAACTCAAAAGGGCCGGCAGCAGGTACGCCGACCCGGCCGCCGCTCATGCCCAGCTGCGGAACTACCTCCGCGAGTTCCCGATGGCGTTCCGGTTCTGCGTGCTGACCCTGGTCTCCGACGGCATCACCGCCAAGTACGGCACTCCCTTCACCCCGCTGCACCACTTCTCGCCGTGGAACGT
>DASQCG010000414.1:0-3325 GCA_035634825.1 Thermomicrobiales bacterium
CGATCTCCTCCCACATGCCCTGGCCGACGTCGTTCACGAAGATCTTCGTGCCTGCCGCGTTCGGGTCCAGGGCGATCCGGAACGGGTTGCGGAATCCCCAGCCGTAGGTCTCCTTGCAGTGCAATCCAGACGAAGTGCTGCCGTTCACCCGACAGGTTCCGCCTGAGGAATAGAACGGATTGGATGAAGGGGCAACGCCATCCCGGGTCACTCGAAGGACCTTGCCCTGGAGGCGATTCGTGACGCGCGCATTGCCGTTACTTGCTCCGCACAGGTCCGGACGCCCAATTTGGCAGCCGCCATCGCCGATCGAGATGTACAGGTAACCGTCCTTGCCGAAGAGAAGGCCGCCGGCGTTGTGGTTGCCGTTCGGCGAGGGCATGTTGTCGACCAGCACCGTTTCGCCGCTCACGGACGTCCCGCTCAGTACGAAGCGGGAGACTCGGTTGACAGGTGAGTTGCTCGAGTTGTCGACGCAGGTGCCGAATTTCTTGTACGTGTAAAAGAGATAGATGTAGCCGTTGGAGCTGAACGATGGGTCGACCGTGACGCCGAGCAGCCCGCGCTCGAAGTCGGCGCAGATCTTGCCCGAGACATCCAGCAGCAGCGTCGTCGTACTGCCGCTCCGCAAGTAGAACCGCCCGCCCTGGCTCGTGACCAGCATCTTGCCGTCGGGCAAGAACGCGATATCAGTCGGCGCGCTGACCGACATGACGGAGCTGTCCGTGAATCCGCTGGGTACCGCGGCCTGCGCGGCAGGACCGTCCAGGAAAGAGACGGTTGTCATAAGAACGGCGGCGACCATCAGCGCGATCGCGCTGCGCAGTCGACGGAAAGACGTGAGTCGGCTCTTCATCGTGGCTCCCCAGCCCCTGCTGAAATTCTCGATTCAGGTGCGATTGTGTTGTTTAGGGGAGTCTACGGGTTCAGCGAGCCGACGTCACTATGCTCTGTGGGCTATGCCTCGAGGGCTTCCGGCATGAGGGAGAGGTAGTCGTCGGCCTTGTTGCTCATTTCGAGCTTCTCGAGATAGCCGAGCAACTGCTCGCGAGTCAAGCGGGTGAAGTCGCCCTTCTCGAATCCGCTCAGGGCAACCGAGGTGACACCCAGCTCGCCCGCGATATCGCGCAGGTTGAGGTGGAGCGCAATGCGCTTCCAGTAGAGTCGATATCCAAGTTGCGACTTTGGATCCTGATCGGTCATGCGGGGGTTCTCCGGATTGGTCGTTGAAATCGGCTATGTGAGCGGCGTGTCGAGTCTGCGGGTCTCGATCATATCCACCACTCCTATGTCGTGTTCTGATTCAAGCATACTCGCGCGCCATTGTCGCGGTACGGAAGTCCTACGTCGAGAACTGATGCGTCAACCTCAAGTGGCACACGAGCGAAGCGGTCTGCTCGATGATGGGTGTGGCCCGGGTGACGGGAATCCTGCCCTTGGACGTGAGACGTAACTCGTGACGGTTACGATCCCTCACAGCACTATCTTTCAGGTGGTGGCTACTGTATCGACGGGTATTGCAGCGTGGCTGCCGGAGAAGCGCGCGAGGAAGGTGCGAAGGCGATCGCTCTTTGGGCTGGTGAAAACCTCGTCAGGCGGACCCTGCTCGACCACGACGCCCTGGTCCATGAAGACGACCCGGTCCGCCACGTCGCGGGCGAAGGTCATCTCGTGCGTGACGACGATCATCGTCACCCCGTGGGTCTCTGCGAGCCGCTTCATCGCGGCCAGCACTTCACCGACGAGTTCCGGGTCGAGCGCGGAGGTGACTTCGTCGAATAGCATTACTTTCGGGTTCATGGCCACCGCGCGGGCGATTGCGACGCGCTGCTGCTGGCCGCCCGAGAGCTGTGCCGGGTAGGCGTCGGCCTTGTCGGCGAGTCCGACGCGATCGAGCAACTCGCGACCGCGGCGCTCCACATCCGCCTTCGGCTCGCGGAGGACTTTCATTGGGCCGAACGTGACGTTCTTGAGAGCGGTCATGTGAGGAAAGAGGTTGAAGCTCTGGAAGACCATCGCAGTCTCGGCGCGGACGCGGGCGATATCGCGCTCTCGCGCGGGCTTGAGATGGCCGCGGACCTCCCGGTACCCGACGAGCTTACCGTCGACGTAGATGCGGCCTTGCTGGTACGTCTCGAGGAAGTTGATGCAGCGCAGCAGGGTCGTCTTGCCGGAGCCGCTCGGCCCGATCACGCAGACTACCTCGCCCGTCGCGATATCGAGGTCGACACCCCGCAGAACGTGCAGATCGCCGAAAAACTTGTGCACTCCGGCGATCTTGACCATTGCCCGGTCAGTGTCGCTCGACCGGCCGGCCGTCGTTGAAGTCATGGACATCCCCCGATCACCGCGCCACGCCGTAGCGGTATCGCCCGCTGACCCAGACACCGGCGCGGGAAATCGAAAAGCAGATGACGAAGTAGACGACCGCCGCCGCCGCATAGAGCGGGACCACCTCGCCGGTGCGCTCGGCGATCTTGCGCGTCGCGAACATCAGGTCGCTCATGCTGACGAGCGTGACCAGCGACGTTCCCTTGACGAGCTCGGCGGCGGTGTTCGTCCAGGGCGGCAAGATTACCGGCATCGACTGGGGCAGGAGTACGTGGCGCAGGCGGGGCCAGAAGGTGAGCCCGATTGCCTTGGCCGCATCGGTCTGACCTGCCGGGACGGCGGCCAGCGCGCCGCGCACGATCTCGCCGACGTGGGCTGCCGCAAATAGCGTAAAGGCCAGCGTCGCGGTTTCGAATCGGCCGATGTTGGTGTTTACCGTGCGGCCGAGGATCGAGATGTGGAGCGCGGGCAGGCCGTAGAAGATCAGAAAGATCAGCACCAGAAGCGGGATGCCGCGGATGATGTCTACGTAAAGCCGAAGTACTGACCGCACCAGCCAGTTGCCGTAGACGAGCCCGATGCCGACAAAGGTGCCGACGAGCGTGCTGAGCGCGATGATCACGATCGACAGCTTAAGTGTGAGCTTCAGTCCGATCCACATCAAATCCGCATTGTCGAGAACGACTTGCATTGCCTAGGCGCTCCACTTGATGCGCCGCTCGACCATGCGGAGGCTGATCGCGATGGCATATGAGGTGACCAGGTAGAGCGCGCCGGCGGTCGTCCAAGCCTCGATCACGCGGAAGTAGTTGGTACTGACCTTGCGGGCGGCCATGGTCAACTCCGGCGTTGCGATCGCCACGGCGATCGATGTGTCCTTGAAGAGCGAGATGAAGGTGTTACTCAGACTGGGTAACACAGCGCGCAGCATGATCGGCGTGGTGATGTAGCGCGCCAGCGCGAGCCGGCTCAACCCAAGCGAGCGACCGGCATC
>DASQCG010000415.1:0-3329 GCA_035634825.1 Thermomicrobiales bacterium
GGAACCGGATGCCCGGTCCCGGTGCTCGAATCAGTCCTCCGTACACACTCTCATCGCCCTACGGACGATCGCGGGGCCGCCGCACCGCGCTACGCTTCGCATCTCACGACCCGGAGCCGGCTTTAGCCGGGTTCAGGTTTCAGCCCGGGTGTTTACGCCCGGGCGTCCGCAACCGCGTGGTTGGGCGGCGGAAGTCGCATGGCCATGCGACGCTACGACTTCGCGCCTTGCTGCTCGCCCGCGCTCCTATTGTTCCAGCCACACATCGTTGTAGTACGGATACAGGTTCCACTGATGCGGCAGGTACCCGTGGACCGTCTTGCGGTTGACCCAGACGCTGTTCCGGTTCATCAGCGAGACCACCGGCAGGTTCTGGGCGACGGTCACCTGCAGGTCATGAGCCGCCGTCTTCAGCTCGTCCTCGTTGGCGGCTGTCTGCCAAGCCTTGATCGCCGCGTCGACCTCCGGCACGTTCGCGTGGCTCCAGTTCGGGCCCGGGATCGTCGCCGAGTTGATGAAGATCTGGATGATGTCCATCGGCACCGGCCACGACCAGTAGAAGAGGTGCGAGTCGACGCCGTTCTGCAGGTCGCCGAAGAAGGTGCCGCGATCGAGCGACTGGACATTGACCTTCATGCCGAGCTGCTTGAGCTGGTCCTGGATGACCTGGCCGATCTGCTGGTTGAACGACTCGGCCTGGACGACGAAGTTGAACTCCAGCTTCGTGCCGTTCTTCTCGAGCGTGCCGTCGCTACCGGCTACCCAGCCCAGCTCCGCGACCAGCGCCTTTGCTCCATCCAGGTTGAACTGGTTGTACTGCTCGACATCCGTCGTGTAGTAACGATCGGCCGACATGATCGGGCCGTACAGCGGCTCGCCCTCACCGAAGAGGAGCGCATCCACCATCGCCTGCCGATTGATGGCCATCGAGACCGCCTGCCGCATCTTCACGTCCTGGAAGTCGAACTGGGTGCGGTCGAAGTTCAGGCCGAGGATGTAGCCGGACCACTCCTTGAGGCGGACGAGGTTCAGGTCGCCGTTGCTTTCGAGGCGGGAGACATCCTGGAAGGCCGGCGCGTGGACCGTGTCGATCTCGCTGTTCTCGATCTGGGTCGCGCGCTGCGATTGCTCGAGGATCGTGGTCCAGTGGATGCCGTCGAGGTAGGCCTTGCCCTTGTTCTCGAAGTAGGGGACGATCGAGCCCGGGTAATCCTCCCAGCGCTTGACGTCGACATGACTGCCCGGCACCCACTCTACGAAGGTGAATGGGCCGGAGCCGTCGATCTGCTGCTTGCCGTACTCGGTCGCGCCGACCTGCTCCCGGAAGGCGGTGTTTACGATCGCCCAGTAACCGGTGCTGATCACGTTGAAGATGTCGGCATACGGCGCGCTGAAGTTGAGGACGACCGTGGTGGCGTCCGGCGCATCGATGCTTGCGACCGGGGCGAAGAGCGAGGCCAGCGGCGACTGGCTGGCCGGGTCCTTGATCGTGTCGTAGACGGCCTTGACCGCGGCGGCATCGAGCACGGCGCCGGAGTGGAACTTGAGGCCGGAGCGGATGTGCAGGGTCAGATGCAATCCGTCCTCCGAGACCTCCCACTTCTCGGCGATCTGCGGCACGTATTTGCCCTCCGGGTCGAGCGTGATCGCGTGCTCGTAGAGGGCATAGAAACCGGGGTCGTACCAGACCGTATTGATCGGGTCCATGCGGGAGAAGTCGAGGTCGTAGCCCTCTCTCAGGGTGCCGCCCGGCGTCCCGGCGCCTGCGGCCGGAGTGGACTGCGCGGCGACCGGCGAGGCCACGGCCAGCATCCCGGCGATTGCGGGCAGGGAAATGCCGAGGGCGGTCGCGCGTTTCATAACCTCCCGGCGGGAGACGCGCGCGTGCCGGTAGTCGTCAACCAGACGCTCGAACGAATCGCGTGAAGCCATGATCGCTCTCCTTTGTATTCGGAACGGACCGGACATCGCGTCAGGCTAGCAGATTTGGTTAAGGGTTGAGGGTGGAGGGTTGAGGGAACGAAAAAGTAGCCAGTAGGCAGTAGCCGGTAGCCAGTACGCTCGTTCCAAAACCTAAAACCCAAAACCTACCTCTCGAAGGGGCCCTTCACGAGCAGTTCGCCGTTGTGGAGCATCTTCTTGCCGCGGGCGATGACGGTTTGCGGGCAGAGGGCGTCGTCCCAGGCGACCAGATCGGCATCGGCCCCGACCGCGACGCAGCCCTTTCGGCCGTTCATCTTGAGGACACGGGCCGGGTTGGCCGTGACCGGCAGGAGCATCTGCTCGAAGGGCAGGCCGCTCTCACGCACCGCGTCCCGCCACTCGTCGAGCAGGAAATCGACCCCGGCGTTGAACAGGCCGATCTGCTCGCGGCGCTCGTTGCGAATCGGCATCGAGACATTGCCGTCCGACGTGAAGGTGATCCGCTCGACCGGCACGCCGAGGTTGAGCAGATTCGCGAAGGCCTCGGCGATCCGGACGCCGGTACCGCTACCGCCGCGCGGGCACATGATCGCGGTCAGGTCGATCGTGCCGCCCATCTCGACGAACGTCACCGCCGGTTGCATGTGGTCGGGATCAGCGCGGTTGATGTGGGTCGGATAGAAGCGGTGCGCGGGCAGGCCCGTCCGCTCGATCATCGCGAAGAGGGGATCGAGGCTCGAGGCGCGCTCGCCGACGTGCATATGGACGATACCCGGCTTGCCAGCGAGGCTGCCGCCGTGGACGCCCTCGACCGCGACCTTCGCCATGTCCATCTCGTCGTTGAAGGCCATCTCCTCGGAGATCGCGAATTTCACGCCGATGCAGGACTCGACCACCATGATGTCCCGCCGGACTGCACCGGTCAGGGTGACCGGCGGCAGGAAGAACGAGCCGGTGTAGAAGAGCGCCGTGATCCCACCCATCTGCAGCTCGCGGCTCTTCATGAAGAGGTCGTTGAGGTTGCGGGCGTCGTAGTCCGACCCGAGCACGCCGACCGCGGTCGTGATCCCGGCCCGGACGATATCGCCGAGCTCGATATCGGTCACGCGACCGAGCGGCCCCTCGTAGTCGCCGCCGCCGAGCGGGTGGTAATGGCCGTCGATCAAGCCCGGCGTCAGGATCCGGCCGGAGAGATCGATCACGTCGGCCGCGGCCCCGATCGCACCCAGGCCGCGGGCGAGATCCTTCCCGACGGCGGCAATCCGCTCCCCGACAATCAGGACATCGACGACGCCCAACGGCTGCGGGCCATAGACCTCGGCCCCGGTAATGACAGTGAACATGGGTGACTCCCGGTGGAGGGTTAAGAGTTAAGGGTTGAAGGTTAAGGGAACGGAAAGGTAGGC
>DASQCG010000416.1:0-6226 GCA_035634825.1 Thermomicrobiales bacterium
GGTCACGTAGCGGCGTGTTTCCCTACCGAGGATCTCGCGAAGCTGCCTCGGGAAAATGCGGATATCTCCCCAAGACTCAGATAGAGGTCCGTATTTCTCCCCGGTTCTCGTCATCACAGACCCAGAGACTCCTATCACTTAGATGGTGGGTCACGCAGTCGCAATTCAGCCAAATAATTAGCAACAGTACGCAAGATCGGCCTGTCCTCGAAGTTCGCGGCGCGTCAGCCGATCGCCTCTGGAGCATCTGCGTTCCTGAATAGTTTGATCACGCCGAAACCGCAATCAATCGTCGCAGTCATGATGCAGTTTTCGCGACGCACTTTGGTCGTGTTGGCCCTGACCGCCCTAAATCTAAGTGGTCCCTCGAAACAAGCTCCTGAAGTTGTCGCAGGGTCATGTGTTTGCGACGATGTGGGCGCCTTTCGGCGAAATCGGCAAGTGCTGGCATTGGCCGGGGATGCCGGCGGTGCGGCCGGTCTCTTGCATGGCGTGACAAACGGCCGGCACGTTCTCATGCGTGACGAGCGCGAGAACCGTTGGGCCGGCGCCGCTCAGGCAGGCGCCGATCGCTCCGGCTGACCGGGCCGCCTCCGACATCGGGATCAGGTGCGGGTAGAGGCGGGATCGCGGCGGCTCGTGCAGCCTGTCATGCATGCCGGCCGCGATCGCCCCGAGGTCGCCGGTGATCAGACCGGCCACGATCCCGCTCGCCGCGCCGACGTTGAACGCCGCATCGGCCAGCGCGACGTGCTGCGGGAGCTCGGCCCGGGCAACCCAGGTCGCGCCGTGCTCGTCCGGAATGTAGACCACGGTGGTCAGGTCGAGATCGGCGCCGTCGGTCAGCTTCAGGGCCCTCCCGAGTGCCGGGACGGAGAGGATCGCCCCACCGTGCAACGCGGCACCGACGTTGTCGCCGTGTCCCTCCATGCGCGCGGCCGCCTGGAAGATCTGGTCGTCGCCGAGACCGAGATCGAGCAGGTAATTGCCCGCGATCAATCCGGCCACGATCGCCGCGGCCGAGCTGCCGAGTCCGCGCGCGACCGGGACATCGATCTGCGCTGTCAGGTGGAACGGAGGCAGCTCGCGGCCGTGCTCTTCGGCGAGCTGGCGCATTGCCCGCACCGAGTAGTTCTCGAGCCCATCCATGCCGATCGCGTCGGACCCGACATAACTGACCTGGATACCGTCGCCGCCAGTTTCGATCTCGATCGAGTTCCAGAGATCGAGCGCCAGGCCCAGGGCGTCGAAGCCGGGGCCGAGGTTTGCGGACGAGGCTGGGGCGCGGACGCTAAACCGCATGCCGGCTCAGCACTTTCTCGAGCGCATCGATGGTCGCTGGAATCGAAATCGGCCGATTCGCCATTGGCCTGTACTCCGAGTCCGGACCGAGGTGATACGCCGTGACCGCATCCGTGTCCTTGAGGACGTGGCCGGTCAGGATGCCGACGACCGTCTCGCCCGGCTTGATCTCGCCGGACGCGACCAGCTTGCGGACGCCGGCCAGGCTCGCGGCGGAGGCCGGCTCGCAACCGATCCCGACCCGGTCGATGACCACCTTGGCGTCCATGATCTCGTCGTCCGTGACAGAGGTGACCACGCCGCCGGTCGCGATGATCGCCCGCATCGCCCGCGCGGTGCTGGCCGGGTTGCCGATCTTGATCGCGGTGGCGATTGTCTCCGCCTCGACCGGCGCGAAGTGGTCCCAGCCCGATTCGTAGTAGGCGGCGAACGGGGCAGCGCCGGCGGCCTGGATCGTCGCGAGGCGAGGCATCCGGCTGATCAGCCTTGTCTCGTGGAGCTCGGTCAGCGCCTTGCCGAAGGCGGCCGTGTTGCCCAAGTTGCCGCCCGGCAGCGCGATTACGTCCGGAATCTCCCAGTTGAGCTGTTCGAGCAACTCGAAGACGGTCGTCTTTTGCCCCTCCGGTCGGAAGGGATTGACCGAGTTGACGAGGTAGACCTGATACCGCTCGTAATCGGCGGCTACTTGCCGGAGCAGGGCCAGCGCGGCATCGAAATCGCCCTCAATCTGGACGACGAGCGCGCCGTGGGCAAGCGTCTGGGCCAGCTTGCCGCCCGAGATCTTGCCTTCTGGGATCAGCACCAGCGCCGGGATGTTGGCAGAGGCCGCATATGAGGCGAGCGAGGCCGACGTGTTGCCGGTCGAGGCGCAGGCCACGAAGCGCGCGCCAACGGCCCTGGCATGGCTCATGCCGACCGTCATGCCGCGGTCCTTGAACGACGCGGTCGGGTTTTGGCCCTCGTGCTTGAGCCCCATCGATGCGACGCCCGCGAACTGGGCGATCCTGTCCTCCCAGTAAATCGGCGTGCGGCCCTCGGCCCGGGTCACGATGTATTGGTCGGGGATGGCCGGGAGCAGGGCACGGTATCGCCAGACGCCCGATTCGGCGAGGTTCGGTGGTAAGGCTGCTCCGAAGGTCTCGCGATCGATCGGCCACGACGTGTTGATCACGGCATCGAGCAATCCGCCACAATCGGGACAGGCGGTTAGCGGGCGGGTGGCGGCGAAGGTGTGACCGCAATCCATGCAGCGGACGGTAAGATGGGATAGCGCGTCATCCGGTTCGGCGCGCGAAGAATCCTGGAACAGCCTCACAGCCCCTCTCGAAAAGCCACCCGAAATCAGTCGATGATCAGTAGGTAAGCGAGCGGATAAACCCTTCGCGCAGCATAACGCAGATCAGCGCTCCCGGTCGCGAGCGCCGGCAGACGAAACGACCGGCAGGTATTTTGCCTGCCGGTCGGAAGTATCTGGATTGGACTGCTCGCCTAACTTGCTGCGGCGACCTTCTCGGAGAACTTGCAGCGGACAACCGTGCGGGAGATGTAGTGGCCGTTCGCGTAGTCGAACTGGCCGCCGCAGGTGATCAGCGTAAGGGCGCTTTCGTTTGTCGGACCGACGATGTCCTGGATCGGCGCATTGTCGGCGTCGAAGAGCTTCTGCCACTCCACGGCGTACCGGTAGATGTTACCGTCGTCGCCGGTGACATCGACTTCATCACCCTCGGCCAGGACGCGGATGTTGTAGAAGACGGCCGGACCGACATCCCAGTAGTCGACATGCGCCGCCATGACCACGTTCTCATCCGGCACGCCGAGGCGCCCGGTCTCCTTGTACCAGGAGACGACCCAGGGGCCGGTCGGGTCCTGCATCACGCCGTCCACGATCTCGCGCGTCTCGACTATCGCATCGACGCCGGCCTTCTGGATGGCGATCGAGACCGGCTGGAAGCCGGCGACCGTCAATGGTTGCGGGTTGAGCCCGAGTGGGCCGGGGCGGAGGCCACCCGTTGTCGGCATCTCGCCGCGCTGGGTGGATTCGATCTTCGGGGCAGCCAGCAACCGGGCCGGCGCGATGCCGACCGCGCCGAGGGCCAGGGCTCCGATGCCGAATCGGGCCAGATCGCGGCGATTAAGTCGAGTCGAGTCCTTCATCAGTGCCTCCCTGATGGTTGCCGAACCGGGTGTTCCGCGCGGTCCGTCGCTGGGCGTCGGGGAGATCGGCTCGCGCGCTGACATTCTGCATCCTCTAACGCATCGAGCACTGAAATCGTATCACTCGGACGTCCCCGGCGCGTCCGATTTCCTGATCTCATCATTACCCCAAGCCCGTGCGGTGCCATCGGTGGGATCACGTATTTCCCGGCCGGTAACGAACCGCGCGAGCTGGTCCTCCGCGATTTGATCGAGGTGGACCCAAGGCTCGCGCATGGTTCTTGTGTGGAATACGGACAGGGCCTGCAGTTCGGTTTTGGTCGCGCGGACTGAGAAGTCGATCGACTGCATCGCCCAGAGCACATACGGCAACTCGGACTGGAAGAGCGCTTCAGCCGCAGCGATGTCACCCGCCTCAAAGCGGCGCTGGATCTCGGCGAAAAAGCGGGTGAAGTTGGCGGCAGGCATCGATCCGGCCGCGCCGCGCTCCATCGCATCGATCATCGAGAGTCCGCCCCACCCGCAGAAGACCTTGAGTCGGCCCTCGGATTGCTCGAGCGTGGCGGTCAGGGTCTGGCCCTGCGGAACGCCCTCCGCCTTCACGTACTTGATCGTTTCGACCTCGCGGGCGAGTTCCGCCCAGAGCGCCGGCCCCATCGCCACGCCGGTCAGTTGCGGCGCATCCTGGATGATGACCGGGATCTCGATCGCCCGGCCGATCCGAACGTAGTAGTCGCGCAATGCCGCTGGACCCGGCTTGACGAAAGAGGCCGGCAGCACCATCAAGGCGTTCGCCCCGGCGCGCTGGGCCCGGAGCGCACGGTCGATCGCGACCTCGGGACTGCCGCCGTCGGCCGAGACGACCACCGGCACGCGACCGGCCGTCTTCGCGACGACGACCCGCGTGATCTCGTCCCGCTCGGACTCCGTCAGCTTGTAACCCTCGGAGGCGAGCGCCAGCGTCGCGACGCCGGATGCGCCTTCCGCGATCACCCAGTCGATTTGCCGCTCGAGGCTCTCATAGTCGACCGTGAAGTCGTCGAAGAAAGGAGTGCAAAGGATGGGAATGCAGCCGCGCAGATCAGTCGTCATCGGACCGGCTCCGCGTCCTGGTCGGCCGCCGGGACAGACGGTTGCTCGCCTTCCCGCTTCTCCCAGCCAGGCGCGAAGAGCGGCAGGAAATTGCTGGCCTGGTACGGGTGCTTCTCCAACTCGCTGAATACGAGATCGCAGCCGAGGCCCGGACCAGTCGGAATATCGATCGTGCCATCCTGGGCCAGGGTGGGGTGCCAATTGACGATGTCGCGCTCCCAGTCGACGTTGAACTCGTCGAACAGCTCCTGGACGAGCAGGTTCGGCGTGCAGGCATCGATTTGGACACAGACGGCGGTCGAGATCGGTCCCTGCGCCTGGTGCGGCGCGACCACGCCGTACCAGGCATCGACCATCCCGCAGACCATCTTTGTCCTGAGGATGCCGCCGAGGTTGGACGGGTCCGGCTGGAGGATATGGACCGTATTGTGGGCCAGCAGCTCCGCGAACTGGTGCGTGCTGGTGAAGCTCTCGCCGGCCGAAACCGGGATCGGCAGCTTGGCCGCAACCTGTGCCGTTGCGTCGATCTTGGCGTGGTCGGTCGGCTCCTCGAACCAGGTCGGGTCGTATTGGGCCAGCTCATGGCCGATCTTGATCGCCTCGGCCACCGAGAAGCGGCGATGGCCCTCGATCATGAGCTGAATATCCGGGCCGACCGCATCTCGCACCGCCTCGACGATCTTCAGGGACAGGCGGCGATCTTCCTGCGTCATCGTCCGCCAGGCTGAGCCGAAGGGATCGAACTTCAGGGCCCTGTAGCCGCGTGCGACAACATCCTTTGCCTTCTCGGCGAACATCTCCGGCTTGCGCTCGCCCTGGTACCAGCCATTGGCGTAGACCGGTAGCCGCTCGTGGTATTGCCCGCCGAGCAGATCGTAGACCGGCCGTCCGGTTTCCTTGCCGATGATGTCCCAGCAGGCGATCTCGATCGCCGCCGCCGCGTTCATGTGGATCTGGCCGCCGTCCGAGTAGAGGTCGCGCGCCATCCGCTGGTAGATCGTCTCGACCTGAAACGGGTCCATCCCCTCGTAGCGCGGCGCCAGCTCGTGGATCGCCGCTTCGACCGACTTCGAGAAGCCATTCAGCGACCCCTCGCCGACGCCGTAGAGCCCCGGCTGATCGGTATCGAGCCGGACAAAGACCCAGTTCTTCCACGGGTTGCCGACGATGTAGGTCGTCGCGCCGGTGATGCGCACTCGCGTGCTCCTTCCTCTGAATCAGGCGTTCGTGCCGCTTGGAACGGCTGCTTCGGATGCCTTCTGGGCGACGCGAACGGTTTCGCCGGGCATCGATCGGCTGGGCCGCGTGTTGATCGCGTGGATCGCCGCGATGTCGACCTTCGGCTCGCGGTTCTCGGTCAGGAGTCCGTTCGTTTCCTGCATCGTGTCGGTCAATTGCGTGTAGCAGAAGCCGGCCAGGTCGGTCGAATCGAGCACGGCCGAGACGATCTCGTCGTATGCCGCGAGAAATGAGCCGGCGTCGTGCGCCGAGCTGTAACCCCAATTCGGCCGGTCCGGATCGGTCGCGAAGTTGATGCCGCCGAACTCGGTGAGCATGACCGGCTGATCGACCAAGTCCTCGCCGGTCATCGCGATGCGGCGAAAGGCGGGCTGGACCTCGCGGATCGTTCGGGCCAGCGCGTCCCGCGAGCCATATCGCTCCCGGATCCGGTCGGCTT